>CAZGRB010000106.1:0-7545 GCA_964527695.1 uncultured Ruminiclostridium sp. | reverse complement strand
TCTCCCCTTGTTGTTACAAGGGGAGATTTTGTCAGGAGATAGATTATGAGAAAAAGAACTTTATCCCTGCTTATCGCAAGTCTGCTCATTCTTTCGGGATGTCAAAGTGATACGCCATCAGAAAATACGTCAAACGCAGTAACCAGTGCGGTAACTACAACTACCGCCTCGCAGAGTTTGACAGATACTACGACAACAACAGCAAAAACAACCACATCTGAAACAAAACCCACGACTACCGTCACCGAAGAAACCCAATCCCCCGAAGAATATTACACCGAGCTGTATTATACGGCAGTTCCCATGCCAAAAGCTTCGGACTGCATAGATAATTTTGAACAGATAAAATCGGAAACCGTTGATTATGACGAGCTTTCCGAAAATATTGAAACTTTGCTGAGAAAAAATGCGGTCTGCTGTGAATTTTATGTTCACGGCGGCAAATTTACGCCCGTAGACGGCGATGACGTTATTGCACCCGACGAGGTTTTCATCTGTGAATCCGAGCTTTTCCCCGATTTCAAGTCGCTGAAGGATTTTACAAACAGTGTTTATACAGAAGAATGTACAATAAAACTTATGGATAGTTATAAGCTGTATGATTACGGGAACGGTGAAATCCGCAAAATCGGCACGGGACCTATCTGGAGCGTGAATATTATGAGCGCAGAAAATCTGTATGCAATAACTGAATCAGGAACAGACTACTGCAATTTTGTCTGCTTCTGGGATTCATATGTTCCCATGCCCGACGAGGAAATACCCGACGCTTATATACAGTATACCGTAACCGAGCATACCGCAATACGTGTAAATGGCGAATGGCGGCTTTCGGAAATGGTGAAATGCAATTGGAATAAGTGTGCTACAATATACATAAACAAGGCATAATCACCAATCAAAGCATGATGATATAGTGCTAAATGCACAAAAATGAAAAATTGACAAAAAGTACTTGATTTTTCCCCCGTAAATGATTATAATAAGTTATAGCGTTTAGCACTCAAAGACATAGAGTGCTAACACAGTTTAAAAGGAGGTAACTAAAAATGAACATCAGACCTTTAGCAGACAGAGTTGTAATTAAATTTCTCGAAGCCGAAGAAACTACAAAGGGCGGTATTATTCTTACATCCGCTGCTCAGGAAAAGCCTCAGGTGGCTGAAATCCTCGCAGTAGGCCCCGGCGGACTTGTTGACGGCAAGGAAGTTAAAATGGAAGTAAAAATCGGCGATAAGGTACTTATCGGCAAATATGCAGGCACAGAAGTAAAGGTTGACGGCGAAAAGTATACAATCGTACGTCAGAATGACATTCTTGCAATCGTAGACTAAAAAAGAACACAGAAAGGATTGACTTATTATGGCAAAGCAGATTATCTACGGCGAAGAAGCTCGCAAGTCCTTACAGGCAGGTATCGACAAGCTTGCTGATACCGTTAAGATCACACTCGGACCCAAGGGCAGAAACGTAGTTCTCGATAAGAAGTTCGGCGCTCCCCTTATTACAAACGACGGCGTTACAATCGCCAAGGAAATTGACCTCGAAGACCCCTTTGAAAACATGGGCGCTCAGCTTGTAAAGGAAGTTGCAACAAAAACAAACGACGCAGCAGGCGATGGTACAACTACAGCTACTCTTTTAGCACAGGCTCTTATCCGTGAGGGTATGAAGAACGTTACAGCAGGTGCTAACCCCATGATTGTAAAGAGAGGTATCGAAAAGGCTGTTGCTGTTTCCGTTGACGAAATCAAGAAGAACTCCAAGGCTGTTGAAAGCAACGAAGAAATCGCACGTGTTGCTACCGTTTCCAGCGGCAGCGAAATGGTAGGCGACCTTATTGCCGACGCTATGGCTAAGGTTTCCGCTGATGGTGTTATCACTATCGAAGAAAGCAAGACAGCTGAAACATACAGCGAGGTTGTTGAGGGTATGCAGTTCGACAGAGGCTACATCTCCCCCTATATGGCAACTGACGGTGACAAGATGATTGCCGAGCTTGACGACGCATTCATCCTTATCACAGACAAGAAGATTTCCGTTATTCAGGATCTCCTTCCCCTTCTCGAACAGATTGTAAAGACAGGCGCTAAGCTTCTCATTATCGCTGAAGATATCGAAGGCGAAGCTCTTACAACTCTCATCTTAAACAAGCTCCGCGGCACATTCAACTGTGTTGCTGTAAAGGCTCCCGGCTTCGGCGACAGACGCAAGGAAATGCTCAAGGATATCGCAATCCTTACAGGCGGTCAGGTTATCACTTCCGAACTTGGTCTTGAGCTTGCTGATACAACAATTGATATGCTCGGCCGTGCTAAGCAGGTTAAGGTTTCCAAGGAAAATACAATTATTGTTGACGGTATGGGCGACAGTGCAGCAATTGCTGAAAGAGTTGGTCAGATCCGTGCTGCTCTTGAAGAGACAACAAGCGAATTTGATAAGGAAAAGCTTCAGGAAAGACTTGCAAAGCTTGCAGGCGGCGTAGCAGTTATCAAGGTTGGTGCAGCTACCGAAATCGAAATGAAGGAAAAGAAGCTCAGAATCGAAGACGCTTTAGCAGCTACAAAGGCAGCTGTTGAAGAAGGTATCGTTGCAGGCGGCGGTACAGCATTAATCAACGCTATGGCTGCGGTTGAAGCTCTTATCGGCACTCTCGAAGGCGATGAAAAGACAGGCGCTAAGATTGTTCTCCGCGCTCTTGAAGAGCCCGTTCGTCAGATTGCAACAAACGCAGGTCTTGAAGGCTCTGTAATCATCGACAACATCAGACGTAACGGTGCAAACGGCTACGGCTTCGACGCATACAAGGAAGAATATGTTGATATGATTTCCGCAGGTATCGTTGACCCTGCAAAGGTAACACGTTCCGCACTCCAGAACGCCGCTTCCGTTGCAGCAATGGTTCTTACAACAGAGAGCCTTGTAACAGACATCAAGGAAGAAGCTCCTGCAGCTCCCGCAGCAGGCATGGGCGGTATGGGCGGCATGTATTGATTTGACGGAGTCAAATCACAAAACGCAGACACGATAAATCGTGTCTGCGTTTTTAGTTATATCCGCCTGACGACGGGTGAAATTCGGCTATCGCCGAGTGAAATTTGCCGCATGGCGGCAAGTGAAATCCGACTTCGTCGGGTTGTGGTGTCCGCTTTGCGGACGGATTAAAACAACCCCTCAGTCACGCAAGCGTGACAGCTCCCCTTACTCAGGGGAGCTTTTAATTTCGGGCACTGCTTACGCCGTGCCCGAAATTCGCGTTTTCCGCCGTTGGCGGAAAACGCGCCTGCGCTCGCTCCGCTCGCGCCTTATTTCAGGTCATATCTTGTGCCCTGCACATCGATTGCGATAACGCTTTCGGGGTCGATAGGGTCATTTATGCTGTACATAAGCTGTTCTTCGTAAGTTCCGTCCGCATGTGTCTGACGTGCGGCACCGCCAGATAAAATAGTAATATCACCATTTTCTGTTATAATCGTAATTGGCAGCCAACTGTTTCCAACAACTTTATTTTCGCTTCCGAACCATACAGAAATAGGCGAAACAGAGATTTTTACATCATCAATCTCATATTCAATGCTTTCGCCGTATGCGGTGAATTTAACCTGCCACTGCTTGTCGGTTTCAGGAATTGGCATTTCAGACACCTGATATTCACCCAAAGTGACAATAACCTCTCTGCCTGTTATATCTTCATCTCTGCAGTTCTTCCATATCATAATCCTTGCGCTGTTTTCGTTGCCTTCTACAAGTGACATGCCGCCGCCACCACCGCTTTGTGCATCTATATCACACCAAAAATCAGCTCTTGCGTCACCGATATGGTTTTCACCAAGCTTAAAGCCGTTCTTTGCAGTAACATCCACAATCGCAAGCACTCTGTGCTTGTCCGCCGCTGCCGCTACCAGCTCAAAATCCATTTTTTCCGTATCATTTCTGATAACCTCGGCTTCTTCCAGAATGTTATGGGTGAGATTATCCGCCTTTTCACCGAAAAGATTGCTGAATACATCAAAATATCCCAGTCCGCTTGCCGCCGCGGTAACCCCTAAGGTCATAACCGCCGCTGCTGCTGCCGCAATGCCGATAAATTTAGAAGAAATACGCTTTTTCGGCTTATCCGCTTTCGCAATTACCCTTTCTGTAAGCTCCTCCGCTGTAATGGAGGGGTTTATTTTTTCGTAATACTTTTCAAGCTCTTTCATAATTAACCGCCTTTCTGTTCGTCAGTAAGAAACTCCCGCAGTGCGTCTCTGCCGCGTTTCAGCCTTATTTTGGCGTTGGCCTCGGAAATACCCATAAGCCTTGCCGTTTCCTTTACGCTGTAACCCATATAATAATGCAGATACACCGCAATCCGGTAATCGGGCTTCAGCTTCGCAATTGCCTCGTCAAGGGAGCGTTCCCGTTCATCCTCATAGCTCATGCTTTCCTCAAGCTCAGCACGCTTATGGAGCCAGGAGGATTTGAGATAGTCCTTTGAAATATTTATGGCAACCCTCAGAAGCCATGCCTTTACATTTTCATGGGAGGCAAAATCCTTTTCGCACCTGTAAAGCCGCAAAAATGTCTCCTGCATTATATCCTCGCTGTCGGCATGATTGCGCACATAGCTGTATGCCGCACGGAATACGTCCTTGCTATATTTTTCTGCATATGCGGCAAGCTGTTCCCTGTCCATTTTCTCACTCCTTTGCTTCTTAAAAGCGCTTTCATAAATAATACGATTCAGAATCATGAAAGGTTACATAAATTTTACCATGTTTGTGCAGTCGATTATGCGGGCGGCTTGCGCCTCCCGCATAATCCGCATTTTCCGTCGCCTGCGGAAAATGCGTCTGCGCTCGCTCCGCTCGCGCCCCTTTTCCCTGCCATAAATATTACAATTTTATTACAGATTCTGTAAATGTATTGACTTTGATTTTATATGTGATAAAATAAAAGAAAAAAAGGGGGTCGTCTTATGAAGAAATTATCAGCATTACTCATTATAACTATGCTCCTGTCAGCCTGTTCGGTGCAGTCTGAACAGACCACCACCTCCGCAGATACAACAACTACCGCTACTGCCGCAATAACTACAACAGAAACAACCACCACCGCGGAAATGACCACCACAACAGCAGAAAGCACAACACCTGCTTTAACAACTATTGCTCCGAGCGAAGCGTCGATTTCCTTCAACAGCTACATAATCGGCGAATATGACGGCATCAGCAGACTTGAAATTTGCCGTAATGCTTTGGGAGACAATGTGGTTTTTCTCCTGGGGATAAATGCGGAAAAGGACGACAACTCTGTTATCACAGCAGACAGCCTTGAGCTTGTAGTAACCGACAAAAGGGACGAATATGAAGCGGACATAGAAACCATAACCTTCCTGCCCTTTATTGATGCAAAAAAATATGCTGTTGACCCATTCAGACAGCCCGATTGTGTGAAGTATTTCTGCAGAGAGCAGGATAATGAGCTTTTCTGCCTTTACCTGCCTGCTTCGGAGGCAGATGACCTTTACTTTTTCGCTGTGAAAGACGGGGAAATCTCCTTCTTCAACAGCGAGCCTTTTGAAACAGGCGGAATGGTTTCCTTTGACCGTGTGAAAAACATTATAACCGATGAAATAAACCGTATAGAGTACAGCTTTGACTTTGAAAACATGACATATTCTGATAAAGAACTGCCGCCTGTTGAAGCGGAGGAATACGCTCCCGATTATTCGGATTATGAGTACATGGCTCTGGATTTTCTCACCGAAGAGCAGAACGAAACCTGGATAAAATCCTTTTTTATAAAGCAGACGGATATTTCTGCCGATAATTCGGCACTGCCCTACGGGGATAAATACACACTGGATTATTACCAACCTACCAATATCAGCTATGACAGCTTCGACAGCTTTATCAGGTCCGCTTTTACTGATGAAGCAGTAGAAAATATGCTGACTCCCTCACCCTTTATAAATGTAAACGGTCTTGTTTACTGGATGGACGGCGCAAGGGGCGGCGATATAAGCTATTCCCACAGCGAATTTGAGCTTGTCTCGGCAGATGAAAACGCCATAAAATTCAAGTGCATATCCTATCACACATGGGATACCTTTGAAGAGGATTATAAGGAAGGCGATCCTGTAAATTATTCCACCTATGAAACCGACCTTGAAATGATTAAAACTGAAAACGGCTGGCGAATGGAATATTATAACCTTTGGTATTAAAACAAAACAAGGCGGCTCTGCTGAGCCGCCTTTTGGTTATTATCAATTGATTGTACCACCGTCAACACCTAAGACAGTGCCCGAAACGTAGCTTGCCATATCGCTTGCTAAGAATAAAAATGCGTTTGCAACCTCTTCGGGCTCGCCCACTCTGCCCATAGGGATTCCTGCTGCTACACGGGCTACCATTTCCTCAGGGAGTGCCGCTACCATGTCTGTTCTTGTAACGCCGGGAGCTACCGCATTTACACGGATATTGTACTTGCCCAGTTCTCTTGCAAGGCTTACCGTCATACCATTGACAGCATACTTTGACGCAGGATAACCGACGCCGCTTGCCTGTCCTGTCTTTGCAACCATGGAGCTTGTATTTATAATAGAACCGCCGCCGTTTTCCTTCATAATCGGAACAACTGCCTTACAGCCGTTGAAAACAGCGGTAACATTAATATCCATAATGCTTCTGAAAGCGTCAGGCTCATAGGCTTCGACAGGCTCTCTTGCAGAAACGCCTGCATTATTTACCAAAATATCAATCTTACCGAACTTTGCCTTGATTTCGGCAAATGCCGCTTCAACCGCATTATAATCGGTAAGGTCGGGATAAAGTCCCATTACATCACCGCTGAGCTTTTCCAGCGCCTTGTCAACTGTTTCCTTACGTGAACCGAGAACCGCAACCTTTGCGCCGTTCTTTAAAAATAATTCGGCAATGGCAAAGCCGATTCCTCTTGTGCCGCCTGTGATAACCGCAACCTTATTTTTAAGCATATTTTTTTACCTTTCCTTTTCAGTTTTCTACGGATTTACCGCTATAAGTCCCTTTTATTATATATTATTTTGCAGAAAGTGTCAACCTTCGGAGGATTCATAATTTCGCTTCTCTTTAAGCTGTGCAATACGCCTGCCGGAACGCTTGCCTTGTCGGTTTTCCGCTTTTTATCATCTGAATCGTTTCCAAAACCATCATCATAAATGAAATATTACATACAACCCTTTATAAGTTTATTATCAAAGTTTTCCGTATGTTCACTTTTGCTTGTTATTTTTATTAAATCTACTGTTTTTTGTGTTAATTGCACAATTTTTTAAAAAACATATTGACATTATCAATTTGCAGTGCTAAAATATAATAAAATTGAATATCAAAAGCTGTGACGAAGAATGGTCAGAGTTATAGTACATTTCAGAGAGCCGATGAATGGTGCGAATCGGTATGTATGGCTTTGTCCTCTCCCTTCTGAGCCGGCAGCCTGAAGCAGTGGTGTGTAGGGCGGCCCGTGTGTGCTACGTCAGTGCATAGAGGTTGATCGACTTCGAAAACAAAGGCGTCG
>CAZGRB010000105.1:0-7640 GCA_964527695.1 uncultured Ruminiclostridium sp. | reverse complement strand
ATTAAAAGTACTTGGCTGCGGCGTTGAGGTTACAGCAAAGCAGAACAAGGAGCTTGCTACATTCAGCCTTGACAATCTCCGCTGGAACAAAATCGTAATTTGTACCGATGCGGACGTGGACGGTTTCCAGATACGAACCCTTGTTCTTACAATGCTGTACCGTCTAACCCCTACCCTTATAAATGAGGGCTACGTTTATATTGCGGAATCGCCCCTTTACGAAATCAACACAAAGGACAGAACCTATTTCGCATATACTGAGCCTGAAAAGACACGTATTCTGAATGAAATAGGCAATCAGAAATATACTATCCAGCGTTCAAAAGGTCTCGGTGAAAACGAACCCGATATGATGTCCCTTACAACCATGAACCCTGAGACAAGACGACTTATAAAGGTGCTTCCCACAGACGTTGAGGCTACACAGGAAATGTTTGAAATGCTTCTGGGTAATAACCTTGAAGGGCGTAAGGAATATATCCGAGAAAACGGCAGTCAGTATCTTGATGACCTTGATTTAAGCTAAACAAAGGAATTGATATAAAATGAAGAAAAGCAGCAAAAAGCAGCCTAAAGTTGCTCCCAGTAAAAAGATTGACGCTTATATTGAAGGTGCAGGTATAGTTGAACAGCAGAATATCGTTGATACTCTTCGTGAAAACTATATGCCCTATGCCATGAGCGTTATTATTTCACGTGCACTCCCCGAAATCGACGGCTTCAAGCCTTCCCACAGAAAGCTCCTTTATACAATGTATAAAATGGGTCTTTTGAATGGCGCCCGTACAAAGTCCGCAAACATTGTAGGACAGACTATGAAGCTGAATCCTCACGGCGACCAGGCAATTTATGAAACAATGGTCCGTCTCGCAAGAGGCAATGAAGCACTTTTACACCCTTATGTAGACAGCAAGGGTAACTTCGGTAAGGCATATTCAAGAAATATGGCCTGTGCGGCTTCACGATACACGGAAGCCAAGCTTGAGCCTATCTGTGCAGAAGTTTTTGGAGATATCGACAAGGACACCGTTGATTTTGTTCCCAACTATGACAATACGCTTACAGAGCCTACCCTCTTCCCTGTGCGTTTTCCTTCTATTCTGGTGAACAGCAATATCGGTATTGCCGTTTCAATGGCGAGCAATATCTGCCCCTTCAATCTCCGTGAAATCTGCGAAACAACCATTGCCATGATGAAAGACCCTGAGCATGATGTCTCCACAACCCTTCAGGGACCCGATTTCCCCGGCGGCGGTTATATCGTTTATGATGAAGCAGAAATGCAGAAGGTTTACCGCACAGGTACAGGCGGTGTAAAAGTCCGTGCAAAATATAACTACGATAAGGACGCAAACTGCATAGATGTAACAGAAATCCCGCCTACAACCACTGTCGAAGCAATTATCGACAAGGTTGTCGAGCTTGTAAAGCTTGGAAAAATCAAGGAAATTTCAGATTTGCGTGATGAAACAGACCTTTCAGGCTTAAAGCTCACCTTTGACCTTAAAAGAGGTGTTGACCCCGACGCACTTATGCAGAAGCTGTTCAGGCTTACACCCTTACAGGACACATTTTCGGCAAACTTCAACATCATTATCGGCGGTAATCCTAAGGTAATGGGCGTTTACGAGATTCTGAACGAATGGATTGCCTTCAGAATCGAATGTGTAAAGAGAATGGTGTACTTTGAACTCAATAAGAAGAAGGACAAGCTTCACCTTCTTCTCGGTTTACAGAAAATCCTGCTCGATATTGACAAGGCAATCAAAATTATCCGTGAAACCAAGGAAGAAGCCGAGGTTGTACCCAACCTTATGATAGGCTTCGGCATTGATGAAATTCAGGCTGAATACGTAGCGGAAATCAAGCTCCGTCACATAAATCAGGAATACATCCTGAAGCGCACCGATGAAATCGGAAGTCTGCGAGATGATATTGCAGACATGGAGGAAACTCTCGAAAGCCCCAGAAAAATAAAGAAGCTTATTATCAAGGAACTTGAGGAAATCTCTGAAAAATACGGTCAGAACAGAAAAACCAAATTTGCGGAAATTATCCCTGAGGAAGAAGAAACCGAGGAAGAAATCCCCGATTATCCTCTTAACATTTTCCTTACAAAGGAAGGCTATTTCAAGCGTGTTACTCCTCAGTCTCTCAGAATGAGCGGCGAACACAAATTCAAGGAGGGCGACAGTCTTGTATTTGCAGAGGAGCTTTCAAACAAAACCGACCTGCTCTTCTTTACAAACAAGCATCAGGTTTATAAATCCCGTGTAAGTGATTTTACAGACACCAAAATCAGTACGCTGGGCGACTATATTCCTGCAAAGCTTGAATTTGAGGCGGACGAAAAAATTGTGGCGATGATTCCTACGAATGATTATCACGAAAACCTTGTTATGTTCTTCAAGAACGGCAAATGTGCAAAGGTGCCCCTTGTTTCCTTTGAAACAAAGACAAAGAGAAAGAAGCTTGCCAACGCTTACAGCGACAACTCCGAGCTCGTGGCGATGTTCAAGGTTGACAGCGACGCTGATTTCGTACTCCGTTCCGATGCAGGCAAGGTGCTTATATTCTCAACAATGCTGGTTCTTCCCAAATCTTCAAGAAGCACTCAGGGAGTTCAGGTTATGAGGCTTACAAAGGCTCAGCTTGAAAGTGCGACACTTTATGAAGAAGGAACAATCAAGAAGCCTGAAACATATACCACAAAAACTATCCCTGCTGCAGGTGCGCTGATGAAAAACGATTTCAGACAGCTGAAATTTGAATAATTTTTCAAAAAGTGTTGAAATTTTCTACCATTTATGGTATAATATGATTAATAATTTTTATTTCCGATGAAGCTGTATGCTTTTTCAGATTTTTACGGCTTCTGCCGATTAGAAAGGAATGATAGTAAATGCTGACAGATATCGAAATTGCACAGCAGACTAAAATGCTTAAAATAAAGGATATCGCTGAAAAACTTGGCATAAACGACGACGAACTTGAACCCTACGGACATTATAAGGCTAAGATTTCACAGGCTTACATCGACCGTCAGAAGGATAAGCCAGACGGAAGGCTTGTTCTTGTCACAGCTATCAACCCTACTCCGGCGGGCGAAGGAAAGACCACTACAAGTATCGGTCTTTCCGAAGGTATGCAGAAGCTGGGAATCAACTCTGTCCTCGCTTTAAGAGAGCCTTCCCTCGGACCTGTTTTCGGTGTCAAGGGCGGTGCTGCAGGCGGCGGTTACGCTCAGGTTGTTCCTATGGAGGACATCAACCTTCATTTTACAGGTGATATGCACGCAATAACTGCTGCGAACAATCTTCTCTGCGCTCTTCTTGATAACCATATGCAGCAGGGCAACCAGCTGGGCATTGACCAGCGTCAGATTCAGCTCAAGCGTTGTCTTGATATGAACGACAGAGCGCTGAGAAACTGCATTGTGGGCCTTGGCTCAAAGGTTGACGGTATTCCCAGAGAAGACCACTTCCAGATTACCGTTGCAAGTGAAATCATGGCTATTCTCTGCCTTGCAACCGACCTTGACAACTTAAAGGAAAGACTCGGCAACATTCTTGTTGCATATACTTATGACAATAAACCCGTTTACGCAAGAGACCTGAACGCAGTTGGTGCAATGACTGCCCTTTTAAAGGAAGCTATCAACCCCAACCTTGTTCAGACACTTGAAAATAACCCTGCTATTATCCACGGCGGTCCTTTTGCAAATATCGCTCACGGCTGCAACAGCGTAAGAGCTACAAAGCTTGCTATGAAGCTTGGCGATTACTGCATTACCGAGGCAGGCTTCGGTTCCGACCTTGGTGCAGAAAAGTTCTTCGACATCAAGTGCCGTTATGCAGGCTTAAAGCCTGACTGCGTTGTTCTTGTTGCTACTATCCGCGCTCTCAAGTACAACGGCGGCGTTCCCAAGGCTGAGCTTACAGCTGAAAATCTTGACGCACTCAGCAAGGGTATTGTAAACTTAAAGGCTCACATCGAAAATATGAAGAAATACGGTGTGCCTGTTGTCGTTGCAATCAACCACTTCTACACCGATACAGACGCCGAAATTGAGTTCATAAAGAATTTCTGCATGGAAAACAATACCCCTGTTGCTTTCTCCGATGTATTCTTAAAGGGCGGCGAAGGCGGTATTGAGCTTGCAAAGGCTGTTGTTGACGCAGTGGAAAACAGCGAAAGCAACTTCAAACCTCTCTATGACGAAAAGCTTCCTATCAAGGAAAAGCTTAACATAATCGCTAAGGAAATTTACCGTGCTGACGGTGTTATCTTCACTGCAAAGGCTGAAAAAGAAATTGCCAAGATTGAAGAACTCGGTTACGGTAATATACCCGTATGTGTTGCAAAGACTCAGTATTCCCTTTCTGATGACCCCGCTAAGCTCGGTAAACCCGAAAACTTTGAAATTACAGTCCGTGACGTAAAGCTTTCCGCAGGTGCGGGCTTTGTGGTTGCACTTACAGGCGATATTATGACAATGCCCGGACTCCCCAAGGTTCCTGCTGCCAATAACATCAATGTTGCAGCTGACGGTACAATTTCGGGATTATTCTGATGAAATTTATATCTAACTCTGTTGAAGAAACAATCGCAATTGCCGAAGATTTTGCAAAGCAGCTGAAAATAGGAGATACCATTCTCTATACAGGAGAAATGGGCGCAGGAAAAACACATTTCACCAAGGGAATTGCAAGACATTTCGGTATTGATAAAGGCGTTTCAAGTCCCACTTTTGCACTTGTAAACGAGTATATCGGCAATGAAATAAGTGTTTTTCATTTTGACCTGTTCCGTATAAATTCCTATGATGACCTTTACGCAATCGGATTTTTCGATTATTTCGACCGTGATGGTATATTAGCGGTGGAATGGAGCGAAAATATCAGTAATCTTTCTGATTATCTTGAAAACGTATGGCTTGTGGATATTGCAAAAAAAGGCGAAGATAGCCGCACAATCACAATAAAAAGAAAGGATGAATGAGTTATGAAGATACTGGGTATCGACACATCCGCAGTCGTTTCAGCTTGTGCTGTCTGTGAAACAGGTGAAAATTCCAGGGTTATTGCCTCAGGATTACTTAACACAAAGCTGACCCATTCCCAGACGCTTGTCCCCTTTCTTGAAAATATCATTAAAAGCGCAGGTCTTGACCTTAAGGATATTGACACTTTTGCCGTTTCTGCAGGTCCCGGCTCATTTACAGGGCTTCGTATCGGCGTATCTGTCGTAAAAGGTATGGCAAGCGCACTTGATAAGCCTGTCCGCTCTGTTTCAACCCTTGAAGCAATTGCATATAACTTCACCGTAACGGACGCAATTGTTTGCGCAGTTATGGACGCAAGATGCAATCAGGTTTATAACGCATTGTTCCGTATACAGAACGGAATTGTAATGAGACTATGCGATGACCGTGCAATTTTTATTGAAGATCTGAAAACAGACCTTGCAAATTACAATGAACGGATTATTCTCGCAGGCGACGGTGCTGACCTTGTATACAGCAAAATCAGGGACGGACTTGTTGAGCTTGCGCCCCCTGCTCTGAAATATCAGACAGGAACAGGTGTTTGCTTTGCCAGTGAGCATTATCAGGACATAAGCGCAGAAGCACTTATGCCTGTATATCTCCGTTTACCTCAGGCTGAACGTGAAAGACTTGCAAAGGAAGCCAAAGGAACGGTTTAAACAATAGAAAGGAAGTAATGAAATGATTTATATCGGCTGTGACCACGGCGGTTATCAGTTAAAACTGGAGCTGATGAAATATCTTGATGAAAAGGGCTTCGCCTATACCGACATGGGGTGCAGCGGCGAACCTGTGGATTATCCCGATATTGCAGAAGCAGTCTGCAGAAAGGTTACCGAATCCGATGAAAACAAGGGTATTCTTCTCTGCGGTACAGGTATCGGTATTTCAATGGCTGCCAACAAAATAAAGGGAATTCGTGCCGCACTCTGTGCCGACTGGTTCTCTGCCAAATATACAAGGCTGCACAACGACGCAAATGTAATCTGCATGGGTGGACGTACAACAGGTGCAGGCTCAGCTGTCGAAATGCTGGACGTATTTTTACACACTGAATTTGAGGGCGGCAGACACGCTGTCCGCATTAATAAAATCAAGAAACTGGAGGACTGAAATATGTCAAATGAAAAGCTTCACATCTTAAATCATCCGCTTTTACAGCACAAGGTAACTCTTCTTCGTGACAAGAATACAGGTTCAAAGGAATTCAGAGAGCTTGTTTCCGAAGTTGCTATGCTTATGACTTACGAAGCAACAAGAGACCTTCCCTTAAAGGCTGTGAAGGTTCAGACTCCCATTGCTATTGCTAATTCCAATGTAATTTCGGGTCGTAAGATTGCATTTATTCCTGTACTCCGTGCAGGTCTTGGCATGGTAGAAGGCGCTGTTGCTCTTGTTCCTGCCGCTAAGGTTGGCCATATCGGTATCTGTCGTGATGAAAATTCCGACAACGGCGATGTTTCCGTGTACTACTGCAAGCTTCCCTTTGATATCAACGAACGTGACGTTATTATCATGGACCTTATGCTCGGTACAGGCGCTACAGCTTTAAAGGCTATTGAAAAGGTTAAGGAAGCAGGTGCACATTCTATCAAGCTTATGACAGTAATCACCTGCCCCGAAGGTGTTGAAGCTGTTCAGGCAAAGCACCCTGATGTTGACATCTACTGCGGTGCGCTTGACGAAAGACTCAATGAAGATTTATATATCGTTCCCGGCTTCGGCGATGGCGGCGACAGAATTTTCGGCACTAAGTAAGAATATTTTAAGGGCGGCGGACGGCAAGAGCGTCCGCCGTTTTTTTCGTAAGGAGAGGAAAAATGAAAAAGATTATAGCCTTAACCCTCTGCTGTACCCTGCTTCTTTCGGGTTGTGAAAGCAAGGAGCAGAAGGCGGAGAATGAAAAAAATCTCAGACAGGCTGAGAAAAATGCCGTTGCTTATATCGAAGAAAAATACGGCTTCACACCTGAAATAATTGAATCTGAGCTGGAACGGAACCGCGGAATGTTCGGAAGTGTGCCGCTTACTACCGTCATAATAAGAATGTCTTATAATAATAAGGAATTCAGTGTTTATATTGATGGTGAAACAAAAAATACCGACGGCGCGGATAATTATCAGCAGGAGGAAATAATTTCTGCGCTTACAAAAAAAATAAACAGTGTTGTTCCGCAGATAAAGAGTATAAATATCGACGGAGGTGAAGTACAGAACTTTTTTCCCGATGTCGAATGGAATACAAACAATATATACACCGAATATTTTGACGGTGAAAATTTTGCAGAGGTTTTCGGTGATGAAATCTGTTATATAACCGCTGATTATATTGAAGCTGATTTTGAAAACCTTCAGGAAAATAATTTTGATTTTCTGCTGTCAAATGAGAGTGTGCGATTGTATCTGATTTCCTACCGCACGGAAGAGGATTATCTGAACAGACCCGATTACGGTGAATTTAGCGATTTTACGGGAATAAAAAAACACGCAATACTTATTGAAGAAAGCCTTGTATTCGGAAAAGACGGTGCTGAACATAATGAATACATACTTGGAAAGCATGATGATTTTTATTATTATGTTTCAGACAGCAC
>CAZGRB010000104.1:0-7668 GCA_964527695.1 uncultured Ruminiclostridium sp. | reverse complement strand
TTTTTTATATTGAAGCTATTGAAGAAATATTGTTCAGAGGGTTGATACAAAATTATTTATTTGGATTTAAATTCAATAAATATGTGATATTTATAATAGGGGCGTTGTTTTTCTCCTTTATGCACATTCCGTTTCAAATGTTCGTTCATGATAATGTGAGTATATTTTATGTGATACAAGCTATTCCGAATTTAATTGAAACATTTATATCGCATTTCATATTTTGTTTTATTGCTTATAAGAGCAAGGACATAGCGATACCAATTGCATTACATTATGCCTATAATTTTTTAGGAGTGATAATATAATAGCAACAAGCTGATACGGGCGGATATTATCCGCCCGTTAATTTTTAGCTTTATTTTTTTCATACCACTTTTATTTTCTATAATTTTGTGGTATACTATGAAAAGTAAAGAAAAGGCGGTGTGAAATGAGAAGATATTCGGGCAGCTATAAAAGCTCAAACGGAGTGAATAAAATAGCATTTAATGTGACTGTTCCCGACGGAAAGCCGAAAGGCATCGTTCAGCTTGCTCACGGAATGTGCGAAAACTCCCTTTTATATATGCATATGATGGAATATTTTTCCGCACACGGCTATATCGTATGTGCCAATGACTTTCTCGGACACGGCAGGTCAGTCCGTAATTATGATGATGTGGGCTTCTTTGCCCCGAAAAACGGCTGGCGCTGTGTTGTCCGTGATATGAAAAAGCTTACGGACATTGTCTGCTGTAAATTTCCCGACCTTCCCGTGATTCTCATAGGTCACAGCATGGGCAGCTTTGCCGCACGGGAGTATCTTACCTGGTACGGTGACGCTCTTTCGGGCTGTGTACTGGTGGGAACAAGCGACGGTTTTGATAACCGCAAGGCGTTGGTGCTTTTTACAAAGCTTCTCTGCCTTTATGAGGGCGGAAGATACCACCTGCCCTTTATTCTGAAAATCGGCAGCGGTCTGTTCTGCTCGAAAATGGGTAAGCTGAGCTTTGGCTGGGACTGGCTTTCCCGTGATAAAAAGGTGTGCGACCTTATGGACCGCCACGCTTTCGACTATACCGCAAGGGCGTACAACGATATAATCACTCTCCTTGATGTAATTTCCGCCTCTGACTGGGCATACAGCATACCTGTGAAGCTTCCGCTTCTTATGATGAGCGGCAATAAGGATGGTGTAGGGGAATGCGGCAAGGGTGTTGCAAGACTTTACAGGAGACTTAAAAAAGCAGGCTGTGAAAATGTAAGGGTAAGACTTTACGGCGGAGCACGGCATATGCTTTTGCACGAAACCAACAGAAAACGGGTCTACGACGATCTGATTATATGGATAGAAAATACTTTAAAAGAGGTGCAAAATGAAAAATCAGTATCTTGAAATGGGAAAAATCACAAAAACTCAGGGGTTAAAGGGCGAAGTGCGTATGCAGTACTACTGCGACAGCCCCGACCTTGTGGAAGAGTTTGATACTCTCTATATGGGTAAGGGTAAGACTCCCGTGGAAATTGAAAAAAGCCGCTACCTTAAGAGCGATGTGGTTGTAATAAAGCTTAAGGGTGTTGATACTCCTGAGGACGCACAGAAGCTTGTGGGTAAAATCCTGTATCTTGACCGTGATGATGTGGAATTGCCCGAGGATGTATGGTTTATACAGGATATTATCGGTGTGCAGGTTGTTGACAATGACGACGGTACTGTTTACGGCAAGGTTGATGAAATCTACCAGAACGGCGGAGCTGACGTTTATTCCATAAAGACTCCCGATGGAAAACAGCTTATGTTCCCTGCGATTCCCGAGGTGCTGATAAATACAGATACAGACGAGGGAAAAATCTACATACGCCCCCTTGACGGACTTTTTGATATTTACCGTGGAAAGGGTGAAAACGGCGATGAGGATTGATATTGCAACCCTATTTCCTGCAATGTGCGAGGATGTTCTTTCCGAAAGTATCATCGGCAGAGCACGCAAGGCGGGACATATTGAGGTAAACTGCCACAATATCCGTGATTACACGCTGAACAAGCATAAAAATGTTGATGATAAGGCGTATGGCGGCGGTACAGGTATGGTTATGCAGGCTCAGCCCATTTATGACTGCGTAATGGCAATAAAGGCACAGCTTCCTGAAAACGCAAAGCCCAGGCTGATATATATGTCCCCGCAGGGAAGGACTCTTACGCAGGAGATAGTCAAGGAGCTTGCGGCAGAGGAAAATCTTATTCTTCTCTGCGGACATTACGAGGGCGTTGACCAGAGAGTGCTTGACGAGCTGAAATTTGAGGAAATTTCCACAGGAGATTATGTTGTGACAGGCGGCGAGCTGCCTGCCCTTATGCTGACGGACAGCGTTGCAAGGCTTCAGGACGGCGTTCTGCCCAACGAGGACGCATATTCAATCGAGAGCCACTATAACGGACTTTTAGAGCATCCCCAGTACACAAGACCCGAGGAATGGATGGGCAGAAAAGTGCCTGAAGTGCTGATTTCGGGGCATCACGCCAATATAAAAAAGTGGCAGGACGAAATGGCTTTGGAGGTTACAAAAAAGAAACGTCCTGACCTTTTATAGGGAAATGTTGAAAGTTTCTTGTTAA
This sequence comes from uncultured Ruminiclostridium sp., assembly GCA_964527695.1. Taxonomy (GTDB): domain Bacteria; phylum Bacillota; class Clostridia; order Oscillospirales; family Ruminococcaceae; genus Ruminiclostridium_E. Next base: position 5,069 of record CAZGRB010000104.1, on the reverse strand, counting down.
TGTTGAATACTATGTTGAAAACTATTTGTGCATTTGCAACAAGGTTTCGCAGATATTTTGAGTTTGTATGAACAAAAACGGAAAATTATTTCAAAAGTTTCGTAAAAAGATGAAAAAGTTGTTGACTAAAAGCTTTTTTGGGGATATACTAAAACAGTAGACGACGGCAGTTAATATCTGCCAAGGGGTAACTTAAAAATTATGGAGGAATTTTCTTATGTTCGTAAGAGAAGTAGACGTTAAAAATCAGGTTGGTCTTCACGCAAGACCTGCAACATTCTTCATCCAGAAGGCTAACGAATACAAGTCTTCTATCTGGGTTGAAAAGGAAGAGCGCAGAGTAAACGCTAAGTCCCTCTTAGGTATCCTTTCTCTCGGTATCGTAGGCGGTACAACAATCCGCATTATCGCTGACGGCGCTGATGAACAGCTCGCAGTTGAAGGCTTAACAAAGCTTATCGAAGGCGGCTTTGAAGAATAATTGATTGATAACAGCAGAACCCCGGTAAAGGGCGACCTTTATCGGGGGGTTATTATTTTTTGGTGATATTATGAAAAAAATGAAATTTCTTATATATATTATAATGGTATGCCTGGGTGTATGCGGTTGCGCACAGAAGGAATATTATTATGAGGGCAAGGAGCTTATCGAAAATGCGGCGGAAATTCACACAGGCTATGAAAGCGCAAGTGTTACAATCAGTGACGACGTTACAAATGAGGTTCTCCAAAGTATAGAGTATCGCTTCGAGGGCGAAGTCATGCAGTATATGTATTCTGCTCATGTTGACGACAAGCACTATTATGAATACAATAACGGAACTGAGCTGAATTACATTACTCTTCCTGATGAAACAGAATGGAGTTTTGCCGCAAAGGGAACAGAAGGCTACTATACGTACAGCAAGGCAAGCCGTCATTATTTCGCTGACGGTGCGCAGCTTTTTACTGATTATGAAGCGGCGGTTACGTCAAGCGAAATACATGACGCAGGCGAACAGATGATTGTAAAGCTTGATTATGACATTGACAAGCTTTCTGAGTATGCGGCGCTTAGGGAGTATGGTGAATTCAAGGACTTTACAATGATATTCTACATTGATAAGGACGGCGGAAATTGCATACAGTTTAGAAATGACTATACATTGGCAGACGGAGTAAGTTATTCTTACTGGGTGCGTATGTTTGAAAGAGATGCAAATGAGCCTGTGAAAAGAATTGAAATTGAATAATCTTTCGGGCGGATATTATCCGCCTTATATTTCGCAAAAACGCTTGTTGTGAATGTGCACAAAAATGGTTTTGAAAATATATTAATTTTCTACACTTAAAAATCGGGAAATTTTCAAAAAAGTGTTGTAATTACGGACAAAATGCTGTATAATATTTCTTGCACACTGCGAATAATGCGATGAAATCGGAGGTTGCGTCTGCATGACAGGCGGTAATTCCGATGGAGCATGTCCGGCTAAAAGTCGGTCGAAAACAGGGAAATTCATTCGGTAAAACCTCCCCTGGGAAGGGTTTGCCGGAGGCAGACACCCCCGTTGAAAAGGGGTATGGTGACAACCGATATGGATTATAAGGGAACACACGATATAGTGTGCAACTGAATTCCCGGTTCTGTTCGCTTTCATGAAAAGCTCGGCGCCACGCCGAAGTGCAAATCTATGAAAGGGGATATACGAAAGTGGCAGTTAAGGAAAAGGTAAGAGTAAAGATCAAAGGCTACGAGCACTCCATTGTTGATGCGGCAGCAGCTAAGATTGTTGAAACAGCCAAGAGAACAGGTTCCAGAGTTGCAGGTCCTATTCCGCTTCCCACAAACAAGGAAGTTATCACAATCTTACGTGCAGTTCACAAGTATAAGGACGCCCGCGAACAGTTCGAGCTCAGAACCCACAAGCGTCTTATCGACGTAATCCGCCCCACAAACAAGACTATCGAAGCATTACAGAGTCTTGAATTACCCGCGGGCGTAGAAATTTCAATGGAATTCTAATTCCCCACAGTGTTGCAGAAAAAATTGCGACCGAAGTAGAAGTTTCGAGTTATGTTGGCAATGCCAACCACTAACCAAGGCAGACACGCTGCACTTGGTCACGTTGAGAAAATCTCAACCAATAACCAATTAGGAGGAAAACCATGAAAAAGGGTTTAATCGCAAAGAAAATCGGCATGACCCAGATTTTCGACGAAGCGGGAAACGTAGTTCCCGTAACAGTAGTTGAAGCCGGCCCCTGCGTAGTTGTTCAGAAGAAGACTTCTGAAAACGACGGCTACGAAGCAGTTCAGCTCGGTTTCGGCGACATCTCCCCCAAGGGTGTAAACAAGCCCATGCAGGGACATTTCAAGAAGAATGACGTAGCATTCAAGAGAACACTCAAGGAGTTCAGACTTGATGACACATCCGCAGTTAACGTTGGCGACATCTTAAAGGCTGACACATTCGCAGTAGGCGATGTAATCGACGTTCAGGGTACCAGCAAGGGTAAGGGCTACCAGGGTGCTATCAAGCGTCACAATCAGCACAGAATCAAGATGACTCACGGTGCCGGCCCTGTTCACAGAGAAGCAGGTTCCATGGGCGCATGCTCCAGCCCTTCCAGAATTTTCAAGGGCAAGGGTATGGCAGGTCACATGGGTTGTGACACAGTTACTGTTCAGAACCTTGTAGTAGTCAAGGTTGACACAGAAAATAATCTTATCGCAATCAAGGGTGCTGTTCCCGGTCCTAAGGGCGGAGTACTTTGCATTACTGATGCGGTTAAAGCGTAAGGAGGAGGAGTAATAATGGCAAACGTAAAAGTATTTGATATGAACGGTCAGCCTGTTTCCGACCTCGAGCTTAACGATGCAGTGTTTGGTATCGAACCCAACACAGTAGTTATGCACGCAGCAGTTGTAAACTACCTCGCAAATCAGCGTCAGGGTACTCAGTCTACTCTCACCAGAACAGAGGTAAGCGGCGGCGGCAAGAAGCCCTGGAGACAGAAGGGCACGGGTCACGCAAGACAGGGTTCCACAAGAGCTCCCCAGTGGACACACGGCGGTATCGCTTTAGGCCCCAAGCCCAGAAGCTACAGCTACTCATTAAATAAAAAGGTTAAGAGACTTGCTCTCCTTTCCGCTCTTTCTTCCAAGGTTGCTGATAACGACATCGTTGTTCTCGACGCAATCAAGACAGAAGAGTTCAAGACAAAGACAATTGTTAATATGCTCAAGGCTCTTAATGTAAACGAAAAGGCGTTAATCGTTCTTGACACAGTTGACAAGAAGGTTATCAAGAGCGCAGCTAACATCCCGGGCGTTAAGACAACTCAGGTTAATACACTTAACGTTTATGACATTTTAAACCACACAAAGTTTATCGTTGTTAAGGATGCTGTTGCAAAGATCGAGGAGGTATATGCATAATGGAAAGATTAGCACAGGACATTATCGTACGCCCCATCATTACAGAAAAGTCTATGGATGGTCTTGCAGAACGCAAGTACACATTTGAAGTTGCTAAGAACGCTAACAAGATTGAAGTCAAGAAGGCTGTTGAAACACTTTTCGGTGTTAAGGTTGCCAAGGTAAACACAATCAGCGTTAAGGGCAAGAAGAAGCGCATGGGCCGCAACGAAGGTTACACATCTGACTGGAAGAAGGCAGTTGTAACTCTCACAGAAGATTCAAAGACAATTGAATTCTTCGACGGCATGATGTAAAAGTAAGGAGTGAAGATAAATGGCTATAAAGACATATAAACCTGTCACACCCGGACGCAGAGGCATGACAGTTATTGATTACAGCGGCTTATCTAAGGTTGCTCCTGAAAAGAGCCTTCTTGAAAGCCTCAAAAAGCATTCCGGCCGTAACAGCTACGGTAGAATTACTGTAAGACACAAGGGTGGCGGAAACAGAAGAAAGTACAGAATCATTGATTTCAAGAGAAACAAGCTCGGCATGAATGCTACAGTTCTTACTCTTGAATACGACCCCAACCGTTCCGCTTTCATCGCTCTCGTTCAGTACGAGGACGGCGAAAAGAGATATATCATCGCTCCTGAAAAGCTTGCAGTAGGCGACGTTATCAGAAACGGCGAAGATGCAGATATCAAGCCCGGTAACGCACTCGCACTCAAGGATATCCCTGTTGGTACAGTTATCCACAACATCGAGCTTTACCCCGGTAAGGGCGCTCAGCTCGTTCGTTCCGCAGGTAACATGGCTCAGCTTATGGCTAAGGAAAACGGCTACGCATTAATCCGTCTCCCCAGCGGCGAGCTCAGAAACGTATCTGAAAAGTGCATGGCTACTATCGGTGTAGTAAGCAACTCCGACCACGCTAACGTTAACTACGGTAAGGCTGGTAGAATCAGACACATGGGCGTAAGACCTACTGTAAGAGGTTCCGTAATGAACCCCTGCGATCACCCTCACGGTGGTGGTGAAGGTAAGTCTCCTGTTGGTCGTCCCGGTCCTGTAACACCTTGGGGCAAGCCTGCTCTCGGTTACAAGACACGTAAGCAGAACAACAGAACAGATAAGTTCATCGTTAAGAGAAGAAACGGCAAGTAATTAAGAATGCAAGTTGTTGTTAATAAGAACAGCGTACCTCAGGGGTAAATCGCTATTCATTAACTTGCAACGTAACTTGAAAGGAAATAAATAATATGAGCAGAAGTATCAAGAAGGGACCTTATGTCCAGGAAGTTCTTCTTAAGCGCGTAATTGCTATGAATGAAGCAGGCGAAAAGAAGGTTCTTAAGACATGGAGCCGTTCCAGCACAATTTTCCCTGATTTCGTTGGTCACACTTTCGCTGTTCATGACGGCAGAAAGCACGTTCCGGTTTATGTAACTGAAGATATGGTTGGCCACAAGTTAGGCGAATTTGCTCCTACAAGAACATTCAAGGGTCACGTAGGCAGCAAGACAACTAAGAAGTAAGGAGGAGAAACGAATGGAAGCAAGAGCAGAATTAAGACAGGTTCGTATTTCTCCCCGTAAGGTAGGAATCGTACTTGATCTTATCAGAAATAAGCCCTGCGAAGAAGCAATGGCTATCTTAAAGTACACACC
>CAZGRB010000103.1:0-7723 GCA_964527695.1 uncultured Ruminiclostridium sp. | reverse complement strand
TAATGACCCACTCCATGCTCAGCGACGCAGGCATTGATGTGCCGAAATATACCGCCCTTTCAAGAAGCGAGCTGAGCCGTATTGACGAAAGCATTGCACAGATTGAAAAGAATTTCACATACCCTGTGTATGTTTCCGCTTCCAGTTGCTCGTCAACTATCGGTGCAAACGTTGCACATAATGCCGACGAGCTGAAAACAGCGGCAAAAATCGCTTTCTCCCACCACCACACAGCTATAGTTGAGGAATTTCTCTCGGGAAGAACGCTTTTCTGCGTGGTTTCGGGCGGTGCATATACTACCGAGGTTTCAGAAATCGGCGAAGCTGTAAAGACGCGTATCGAAAATGACTACGCCTGCTATACAGCGGATTTCAACCCCCACGCAGACCTTACCTCAGATGAGGAAAAGCAGGTCAAGGAAACTGCCGCAAGAGCATTCAGGGCGCTGAATTTCAAGGGTTATGCAAAGATGTGCTTCTGCCTTACAGACGGAAGAGTGCTTCTCCGCCGCATTTCCGCAATCCCGGGCTTCTCCCCCGAAAGCGCAATGCCGCTTCTTATGGCTGAAAGCGGGTATACTTACTCCGAAATGCTGGATAAATTCATTACACAGGCGATTGAGTCTTAATCAAAGGAAATATAAATGAACAACGCAGATATAACACTTATAAGTGCGGCTACCACAGAGGAAGGCCGTGACGAAACAGAATTCTTCACCGTGGGAAGCTTTAAGCAGGACGGCGGCAGCTTTATAATAAAATACGGCGAAAACGGAGAGATAGGCTATGAATCCTGTCAGGTGACCATTACCATAAAAGACGAAACAGTACTTATCGAACGCTCCATGCCTGCGCCCTCCCTGCTGACAGTAGAAAAGGGCAAGAAGCACCATATGCTTTACGGCACTCCCTACGGGGATTTTATGATGGGCATAAACGCTTTTGAGGTAAATAATGAAATGACACCCGAGGGCGGAAAGCTGTATCTTAAGTACAGCATAGATATAAATTCGGATTTCGTATCCGAAAATGAAATCAATCTCACGGTAAAAGTGAACTGAAATACAAAAGAAAAGGAACGTACTTAAAAATGAACGACATGATTGAAAAAGCAAAAAAAGAGGTCAAAGAAATAATTTTGAAGGCTCTCGGCACAGCAATTGCCGAAAACGCACTCCCCGCTGAGCCTGTTCCCGATTTCACAGTTGAAATCCCCAAGGATACAGCTCACGGCGACTTTTCCTGCAACGCGGCGCTCGTTTCCGCAAAGGCATTCAGAAGCAACCCCAGAGCTATTGCAACAGCAATTTCCGAAAGAACAATCCTTGACGGCACAATGTTTGATAAAATCGAGGTTGCAGGCCCCGGCTTCATCAACTTCTTTGTAAGCGGAAAGTGGTTCTCCGAAACAGTTGAAAAGGTAATCGCTCTCGGTCAGGATTACGGTAAGGTTGAACTGGGCAAAGGCAAGAAGGTGCTTGTGGAATTTGTTTCCGCAAACCCCACAGGCCCTATGCACATTGGTAACGCAAGAGGCGGCGCAATCGGTGACTGTCTTTCCTCTCTCCTTGAATATGCAGGCTACTATGTAGAGCGTGAATTCTACATCAATGACGCAGGCAATCAGGTAAACAAGTTCGGCTTAAGCCTTGACATACGCTACAGACAGCATTTCGGTGATGATATTGAGATGCCCGAGGACAGCTACCACGGTCAGGATATTATCGACCACGTTGTGAATTTCGCAGAAATCCACGGTGACAAGTACATGAACGCTTCCGAAGAGGAAAGACGTGCGGCTCTTGTTGAATACGCACTCCCTCTTAACATTCAGGGGCTTGAACGTGACCTTGCAAAGTACAGAATCCACTACAACACATGGTTCAGGGAAAGCACCCTCCACGAAAGTGGCAGAGTAAACGAAATCGTTGAAATCCTCAAGGAAAAGGGTCATACCTACGAAAAGGAAGGCGCAATCTGGTTCAAGGCAAGCGATTTCGGCGATGACCAGGACAGAGTTTTAGTAAGAGCAAACGGCGTCCCCACATATTTCGTACCTGATATCGCATATCACTACAATAAGCTTGTTACAAGAAACTTTGATATGGCAATTGATATTCTCGGCGCAGACCACCACGGCTATATCGCAAGAATGAAGGCGGCGCTTTCCGCTCTCGGCGTTGAGCCCGAAAGACTCAATATTGTAATCATGCAGATGGTAAGACTTGTAAGAAACGGCGAAACCGTAAAGCTTTCCAAGCGTTCGGGCAAGGCAATAACCCTTGCAACTCTCCTTGACGAAATCCCCATGGACGCGGCACGCTTCTTCTTCAATCTCCGCGACCCCGATACACATCTTGAATTTGACCTTGACCTTGCAATCGAGGAAAGCTCAAAGAACCCCGTATTCTACGTGCAGTATGCGCACGCAAGAATCTGCCGTATCATCGAAAAGATGAAGGAAGAAGAAGGTATTACCTTAAACAGCTCAAAGGCTTCCGATATAAGCTTCAGCGAGCCTGCCGAGCTTGCAATTATCCGCCATCTGGCACTTCTCCCCTCTGAAATCACAGACGCAGCAAAGTCCTACAACCCCTCGGTTGTTACAAGATATGTCCAGGAGCTTGCACAGCTGTTCCACAAGTTCTATGACACCTGCAAGATAAAGGGCGAAGAAGCTTCCGTAATCAACTCCAGACTCGCACTCTGCGAAGCTGTAAAGACAGTTATAAAGAATATGCTTGACCTTCTTAAGGTTGAAGCACCTGAAAAGATGTAAAATCAGAGATTTTACATCTTTTCAATGAATGATGAAAAATGAATAATGAATAATTAAGGAGCCGCCTGACGGCGGTGATTAAAAAAGGTCAAAAATGAAAAAGAATATCACAGAAGTAATAAGAGCAGTTGTGTTTTTTCTAATGTCAGCACCTTTTATTTATATGGGCGTATGTGGCATATTTGAAAAACAAATTTTTAAAGCAATCACGTTTATTTTGCTTGCAATATGCCTGATAGCCACAGGATTTGCATTTCTGTTGCTTGGCAGAAATGCGGATAAAAATTCAACTACCGAAAATGAATTCAGAAAGGAAAAACTATGAATAGTGACGGGTGTAGTACGATAAACGTACCACAGCTTAAAAACGCCGCAGTTATAACACCCTGCGGTATGATGATTGAACCCTACGGAGAACATAAGTTCTCGGAAATCAAAAAAGAATATTCGGCTCAGGCTGAAAGATTCTCCGATTCTCACGCCTTTATCCTGAAAGGCATGACTATGCTTTCCGACCTCAGAGCGGCACTTCTCGCCTGCAGAAAAACAGGCAAGCCTGTATATGCGGTGCTTGATATTGACGAGGAATTATGCACAGCGGCGGAATTACCTGCCGATGCGGCACTTATCACACTTCAGAGCATGGGACTTTCGGGCCTCGGCATAAAATCTGCTGACGAAGAAAATGTTGTTTCGGCTGTAAAGCGTCTTGTCCACTTTGCGAAAATTCCTGTTTTCGCACAGCTGAGCGAAAGTGCGCTTGATGAAATATATGCAGCTGAAATTGATGTGAGCGAAATCGAAAGCCACTGCATTTTCTCGGTTTCCGAAGAAAAAAGGGAAACCGCAATAATGCTTGCAAACGAACGTGAGGCATTTTTCCTCGAGCCTGACACCACCGAATTATCCGACCCTATAGCCTGTGAAGCCAACATGGACGAAATCCTCTGCGATTTGTCACAGGAAAGCTTCGATGTGCTGAGAATCGAGATAAACTCCCCCGACGACGCAGTGGCATTCACGGAAAACGCACATATGGCGACGCTTCCCGTAATGTTCTCCTGCGAGGACGATATTTCGGTAATGCTCGCTCTTATGCTGTATCAGGGCAGAGCCCTTATCGACAGCACCTGCACCCTTGACGAAGAAACAATCCGTAAGGCTACCGAAAAATACGGTGCCGTAATATATTAATTAAAGGACGAAACCTATGCATCTTGATGAAAAAACAATAGAAAGCACCCTTGTATATAAGGGCGGAATACTTGAAGTATACCATGATACCGTAATGCTGGAAAATGACAAGACCGCAGGCAGGGATGTCGTGAAGCATTCAGGCGGCGTCTGCGTGGTTGCGGTAAACGAAAACAAAGAGGTATACTTTGTAAAGCAGTTCCGCTATCCTCATAAGAAGGTGCTCCTTGAAATCCCCGCGGGAAAGAAGGAGTGGGGTGAAAATCCCCTTGAATGCGGCATGAGAGAGCTCAGAGAAGAAGCGGGCTTCACTGCTGACGAGTTTATTTCCCTCGGCTGTCTCTATCCCACACCTGCATACGATACGGAAGTAATATATATGTACCTTGCGAAGGGACTTCACAAGGCGGAACAGGACCTTGACGAGGACGAATTCCTTGACGTTCTTACCATTCCCCTTGACGAAGCGGTAAAAATGGCAATGAACAATGAAATCGAGGATGCCAAGACCCAGCTTGCATTATTAAAGGCTTCCGTTCTCCTGGGCTGAGTCCATAGTTCTGAGCTTTTCCTCGTATGCGGAAATAACTGATTTTTCAAAATACTCCCTGGCTTCGGCACTTATAGGGTGAACAATATCACGGAATATTCCGATTTCGTCACGGCGGCTGGGCATTGCCACAAAAAGTCTGTCATCACCCTGTACCACCTTTACATCATGGACTGCAAGCATATCGTCCACAGTGACGGACACAACTGCTCTGAGTCTGCCGTCGTCCAGCATTTTTCGTATACGTATATTTGTAATATTCATTCTGACAAGTTCCTTTCGGGGTTATTGCATTAGTATTTTAAGCATAACTTCAGCGTTTATTCATACAATCTACTGTTTAAATAATCTCCCCTGTGACAATAATCAGCGGGAGAATGTTTTTAAAAGAGGTAATATAATGGAAGATTTCTTAACAGGCAAAAAGCATATACATTTTATCGGTATCGGCGGCAGCGGTATGTATCCTCTGGCGCAGATTCTACACGGTCAGGGCTTTTATCTCACAGGCTCGGACAATAACGAAACCGAAACCTTACAGCTCGTGCGCAATATGGGTATACCCGTATTTTTAGGACAGCGTGCCGAAAATATCGAGGGCGCTGACCTTATCGTGCATACAGCCGCAATTATGGCGGATAATCCTGAGCTTATCGCCGCTAAGGCAAGCGGAGTGCCTGTAATTGAACGTTCTGTGCTGTTAGGGCTTATCACCAGCCGTTACAGCAATGCTGTATGCGTATGCGGTACTCACGGAAAGACCACTGCCACATCAATGCTGACCCACATTTTCCTTGCAGACGGCATCGACCTTACCGCAGTAATCGGCGGCAAGCTGAAAGCAATCCACGGCAGCGGCATCTGCGGAAAAAGCGAAACCATGGTATGCGAAGCCTGTGAATTTGTTGATACATTCTTAAAATTATACCCTGACACATCGGTTATTCTGAATATCGACTGTGACCACCTTGATTATTTCAAGACCATGGATAATCTGAGACTGTCCTTTACAAAATTCTGCAATCTGACTACCGAAAGACTTGTTTACAACGGTGATGATGAAAACACATTAATTGCCGTAAATAACAGCGATTTTAAGGGCAAGAGAGTTACTTTCGGTCTGAAGCCCGAAAACGACTACTATGTGGATAATATTCAGCAGATTTCCGATTTCCACACTCAGTTCGACCTTTATCACAAGGGCGAAAAGGTGGACAGAATTTCTATCCACGTTCCCGGTGCGCATAATGTGCTGAATGCTCTTGCGGCCTGCGCTGCGGCACTTGAAAACGGCTGCAAAAAGGAATCTCTTAACAAGGGGCTCTCCGATTTCTTCGGTGCAGTCAGACGCTTCGAGCGCATTTCCGAGGTTAAGGGCATTACAATCGTTGACGACTATGCCCACCACCCTACCGAAGTAAAAACGCTTCTTGAAACTGCAAAGAAAATGAATTTCAAACGTGTATGGGCGGTGCATCAGCCCTTCACCTACTCACGTACTGCAACTCTGCTTAACGAATTTGCAGAGGCACTGTCCATTGCCGATAAGGTAGTGCTTACCGAAATCATGGGCAGCCGTGAGAAGAACACCTACAATATCTATTCAAAGGATCTGGCCGCAAAGGTTGACGGCGCAGTGTGCGTTGAAACCTGCGATGACGCGGCGGAATACGTGAGCCGTTACGCCGAAAGCGGCGACCTTGTAATCACCTTCGGCTGCGGCGACGTATATAAGGCAGCTTACAAGCTTACTGAACTGCTCGGCGGCACAGTTGAACATTTCAGTTAAGACATAAAGAAAGGGGGGGCTGTAAATGCGTATTGCGGTATGCGATGACGAAACAGCCGTATTAAAGCTTATTTCGGTTTTCATAAGAACAGAATTTGAAACACGCAGAGAGCCTGTTACCGTTTCTTCCTATACAAGTGCGGTAAAGCTTATTTCCGATTTTTCCGCAAAACAGTTTGACGCTGTATTTCTTGATATAAAAATGCCTGAAATGGACGGCTTCAGAGCAGCTGAGGAACTGAGAAAAGCCGCACCCGAAGTAAAGATTATCTTTATTACAACCGAAGATTCTCTCGTATATGACAGCTTTGATTTCCAGCCCTTTGCATTTATCCCGAAAACTCCGCCTGAGGTTATGAAAGGCAGACTTTCCCACACAGTTGATAATCTTCTTGCCGTCTGCACTTCAGTAAGGAAAATATGTATTGAGCTTCCTTACAATGATAAGATTTATCTCAGACCCGAAGAGCTTATCTATGTGAACAGCGAAAAAAACAACCTTATTTACCATACAAAAGAAAACGGCGAAATTATTGCAAGGGCAAAGATTCAGGATGCTGAGGAGCTTCTTCCCTCTGAGCTTTTCGTCCGTATACATAACAGAATCATTGTCAATATGGCACATATCACCGAGCTTGAATACACCCACGCTTCCATTACGGTTACAGGCGGTGAAAACCTGGGTATCAGCCGTACAAGAAAGCACGAATTTGAGACTGCTTACAACGATTATCAGCGAAAAAAAGCTTAAAAAATTCCAAACTTCACAAAATATTACAAAACTTCACAATAAATTTGACTTTATTTCAATCTGTGATATACTGAAATCACATCAAGGATTTCTTCATGACTTTCCGATAAGTCAATACATAGATTGAAATGAGATTTGATGAAAATGGGAAAAAACGGACAGTCTCCTTCGGGAGACTGTTTTGTTTTTTTCACAAAAAAGATTGTTATTTTTTGTACAAACATACAGACTTGCAGATTTTGGTTGAATCTTTGACCTTTCACTGATATAATATATAGGTATTATTTTAGGAGGGAATATACTTCATGGACAAATTTTTCACCGTACTTACCGATATAAACAGCGCAGTAAACGATTTTGTATGGGAAAAGTCCGGACTTTTCCTTTTAATCGGAACAGGTATACTGATGACTGTTCTTACAAAGTTCTTTCAGATTACTCACATAAAAGAATGGGTTAAATCAACTATCGGAAGTCTTTTCAACAATAAAACCCACAAAAAAGAGGGGCACGGCTCTGTTTCGCAGTTTCAGGCGCTCTGCACCGCTCTTGCCGCAACTATCGGCACTGGTAATATTGCAGGTGTTGCTGCGGCAATCGCACTGGGCGGACCCGGTGCTGTATTCTGGATGTGGCTTGCGGCATTTTTCGGAATGATGA
>CAZGRB010000102.1:0-7865 GCA_964527695.1 uncultured Ruminiclostridium sp. | reverse complement strand
TAACGTGTAACAACGCAGGTTACATCTATAAGCCCCTCCTTGCGGAGAACCTCATAGATAGGCACTCCTGCCGTTCCGCCGGGCTCACCGTCGTCGCTGTGACGGGCAGTGTTGTTGTCACGGAGCATATATGCGTAGCAGTTATGGGTTGCCTTCCGATGCATGGCACGTATTTCGTTTATAAAGGCTATTGCTTCCGCTTCGGTTTCGGTGTGGCGGATATATCCGATAAATTCACTCTTTTTCTCGATAAAACGGGCTTCGGCACTGCCGCTTATTGTCTTATAGCCCATTTCTTCTGTCTCCGTCAATATTCTGAGGAATTGTCTTTCCAACCCTGTCAAACTTGTAGAGAAGTGAACAGTTCATTTTGGGATTTTCCTTCTTAAAACGCTTTAAAATACGGTTCAAAACCATTTCCGCCTGCTCCTTTGTAGTGTTTGATAAAAGGATTACAAACTGCGATGCACTGTAACGGGAGTAAACATCACGGGAGCGCAGTGAATTCTTGATACAGTCGGAAAGCTTGCCTGTAACACGGTTCAGCGCCTTTGGCTCAAGCTCCTCCTGAGTCTTTGAAACCGCAGTAATAAGGCAGAGATGAGTGGGTCTTTCTGTTCTTATGGCGTCACGGATTTCCAGCTGATACACGTGCTTGAAGAACGGGAATTCGCAGTAGAATGCACCCGTTTCCTCACCTATATCGTCCAGCTGTCCCTTTAAAATGCCGAAATTAACATTGTAGGAGCGGTCGTCCTTTACCGTCTGCTCATAGAGAGAAACGAACTCGGGAGAAGGGTTTATGCCGTGCTTATTGTAGAACAGGTCCATAACGTAGGCATAATGGCTCTTGGCTGTGGTCTTGTCCCCTGTTTCAAAAAGGGTCTTTATGTAATAGTAATGGATAAAATCGTCCAGCTGTTCAATAGTAAGCGCCTTGCGGCAGATTGCCAGCAGGTCGCTGTAATAGCGGTGCTTGAACATTGTTTCGATTGTCTCACGCACAATTCTCACATACAGAGAGTGATAATATGCGTTAAGGGGCGCAACCCAGCTGTCATCACGGGAGCGTCCGAGGAAATCCCCTCTGTAAAGGTCAATGGCCTGCAGGTAAAGATTTGTCTTTTCCTTTTCGGACTGGGCGGAAATGCTCTTTTTGTAGAGCGCCTCGAAGCGGTCAAAGTCAATTTCGCAGTCAAGGCGGTTGTTGAAAGCGTACGCACCCATGGAATTTATGATGATTTCCTGCCCGTCGGGGAGCTCCAGCTCCGCAAGACAGCTTCTCAGTCTGTGGAGAGAGGTTTTAAGCGCACCTATTGGGTTTTCGCTGTTCTTTTCGCCCCAGAGAAGATTTATAAGCTCCGCCTGGGAAATATCACGGTTATGGTTGGCAATCATGAACTGAAGAAGCGTCCACATTTTTCTGGAACGCTTTGACTGCTCAGTGATGACCTTATCGCCATATGAAATTGAAAACTCGCCAAAGGTAGTTATTTTCAGCTTTTCCATGGTTACCTGTCCTTTCTGTTTGATAAAAAGGTTTTATATAATCGTATGTTTCGTAATCTGCATCGGTTGTTTTGTTTTCCGCAAAACTGCGCTCCGCCGCCTCACTGCCAGTACTTTCTGTCCAACGTTCTGTACTGCACCGCCCTTGCAATATGCCGCTTTCCTATAATTTCCGCACCGTCAAGGTCGGCGCAGGTGCGTGCGACCTTTAAAATACGGTCATATGCTCTTGCGGAAAGTCCCGATTTTTCAAAGGCATTCTTTAAAAACTGCCCTGCCTGCTGGTCCAGCACGCAGACCTCATGTAATAAATCGGGTGTAATCTGCGAATTTGTGCGTATATTTGTGCCCTTGAAGCGTTCCAGCTGTATGTCACGGGCTTTCTGGACACGCTCGGCAATTACCTTTGAGCTTTCCGACTTTTCCCTGCCCGATAATTCTTCGTATTTTACCGAGGGAACTTCAACCTGAATGTCGATTCTGTCCAGCACGGGACGGCTTATCTTCCCCAGATAGCCTTCAACCTGCTTTTTAGAGCAGGTGCAGGTTTTTCCTGCTGCGCCGTAGTTGCCGCAGGGACATGGATTCATGGCTGCCGCAAGCATAATGTTGCAGGGGTATGTAATTGAGCCCGAGGCTCTCGAAATTGTTATTTCACCGTTTTCAAGAGGCTGTCTCAGTGTTTCCAGCACCTTGCGGTCAAATTCGGGGAATTCGTCTAAAAACAGCACCCCGTTGTGCGCCATGGATATTTCACCCGGCTTCGGTATGCTTCCGCCGCCGATTAATCCCACGGAAGAAGCCGTATGGCTTACATCACGGAATGGCCTTTCCGTAACAAGAGGACGCTCCCTGTTGAGAATACCTGCAACCGAGTGTATCTGCGTGGTTTCAATGCTTTCTTCAAAGGTCATTTTCGGCAATATAGAGGGAATGCGCTTTGCAATCATGCTTTTTCCCGTTCCTGGAGGGCCGATAAGCAGAATGTTGTGAAAGCCTGCAGCGGCGGTTTCAATTGCGCCCTTTACTGCGTCCTGACCCTTTACGTCTGCAAAATCGGGTATTCCGTCCTTCTCAAATATATCATATTCCGCAGGCTTTGCCTTAGGAATAGGTGAAAGTCCGTTTAAATGTGCGGCAAGTGCGGCGATATTCTTTACGCCGTAAACCGCAATATCCTTTACAACTGCCGCCTCGGCAGCGTTTTCATAAGGCAGGAACAGCCGCTTTATGCCGCACTCCGCCGCCTTTATAGCCATGGATAAAGCGCCCTGAACAAAGCATATGTCGCCGTTCAGCGAAACCTCTCCGATAAAGGCGCAGTCGCTTAAATCGCTGTCAATAACTCCTGAAACGCTTAGCATTGCCACAAGAATAGGCAGGTCGTAAAAAGAGCCTGTCTTTCTTACATCGGCAGGGGCAAGATTAATTGTAAAAACCGCTTTCGGGAGCTTTATTCCGCAGTTTTCGGCAGCCGCCTTTATGCGCATTCTGCTTTCCTGCACGGAAAGGTCGGCAAGTCCGCTGATATTCACGGCAGGAACGCCCTGGGACGAGCTTATTTCGGTTGTCACGGGAAAGGCATTGAGCCCGAAAAGACCGATACTGTTTACCTGTGCGAACATAAGCTCACTCCTTTCAGAGATTTTTCAGAATTTTCTTTCTTATATAACGGAAAGCCGTATCCTCCCCGTAATCCCTGAGGATTATCAGCAGACGGCGCAGCAGCCTGTCTGTTTCGGGATGTATCATATAATGCGAATGTGATTTTTTATAATAATTATAGGGGTCAGCGTCGGTATATGCGTCACCGTTGTAGACCCTGCAGGCGGCAATCCTGTCGCAGAACATCTCCACCACGTAGTTTGCAGGCATTTCGATGCCCGTCATCTTCTTGTCCCCTGTCTGACCGTAGTCAATCCAGTATTCGATATGGTGTCTGTTTCTGCCCTTGTGGTGAAGCCATGCACGGCTGTAACCCTTTTCGGCGCGCTCTGCAGTGTTGGGGCTTTTGTTGCCCTGATAATATTTCACCCCTGTGATAAATTCCGAGGGGGAGTATTTTGACATATCATGCAGGAGTCCCTGCTTATAAAGTCCTGCCCTGAAGCAGTATTTCATAACAAGCGCCTTATGGCGGTTGATGGTTTTCAGATGTCCTGTAAGTTTTTCTATCATATCTACTCCCGAAAACAATAAGTTACCAATTTTTATTATACCTCAAATGTAACAAATAATCAAGGTTTTTTGTAAGATTTCTTTGAAATATATAATTTTTAGGGTAAAATTTGTTGATTTTCACAAAAGAGGGTTTTAATCTGCGTTTTTCTTTTCCGACAAAACAGAGCAGGATTGCGTTTTTGCCCGGCTATGCCGTGCATAAACCGCACGATTCTGAAAAAATATGGAAAAACACAAAAAACATTTGACATTTGCTCACTTATATGAGAAAATATAGGTACAGTATATTTTATAAATTTTACAGCGGTGTGGATATATGGAAGAATTCTCTCTTTCTGCCGCTAAAGAAAGGAAAAATAAAAGTGAAAAGTATCAAGAAACTCTTTCTGACCACATTGTGCATGTGTCTTTTTGCGGTTGTTTTCTCCGTTACGGCTTTCGCTGAAAAGCAGACGCTGGTATGGGACGGAAAAAGCGAACTGACAGCAGGAAATACATACGTAATCACCGAAACGGTGAAGCTGCACAAGACCTTTGAGGTGCCCGAAGGCACAAAGCTCAGCGTAAAAAAAGGCGGTGAGCTGAAAATTTACAGGGACGGCGGTCTTACTGTAAAGGGCGAGCTTGCAGTAGCGCAGGGCGGAAAGCTTGTAAACTCGGGGACAATCAATATAAAAAAATCCGCAGCATTCAATATCTACGGCACATTCCAGTCCTCTGTAAGCGGCACCCTGAAAATAAGCGGTGATATGACGGTCTATAAACAGGGTACGGCAGAAATTTCCTCTAAGGTTCTTCTTTATAAAAGCAGCTATGTATACATAAAGGGTTCTACCGATTTCTACAAGAGCAGTGATACTACCCTGAGCGGTGTTATCAAAACAGAAAAGAACAGCAGCCTCAGCCTCGGCGGTAAATTTGCAGTTACCCTGAACGGCAGTGTTGATGTATACGGTCATCTGAAGGTAGGCACAAAATCAGATGTAAAGATAAGCGGCGTTTTCACCCTTGAAGCAGATTCCAGTTATACACGTTTCAAAACGGTTTATACCACAAAGAACGGTAAGTTTATTGACTATCGTCCCGAAGATGTGTATTATGATATGACAATCAATATTCTGACCGAAGAAAAGGAGGTCGTCAGCAAGGGTATTGACGTTTCTTATGCTCAGGGCGATATTGACTGGAAAAAGGTTGCCGATTCAGGTGTTGAATTTGCCATTATCCGTGCAGGACGAGGCAGGGCAGGCTCAACAAACACAATGAAAGAGGACGATTATTTCCGTCAGAACATCAAGGGCGCACAGGAGAACGGCATTGACGTAGGCGTATATTTCTACAGCTATGCTACATCTGTTTCCGAGGCAAAGGAGGAGGCACGCTTCCTGCTGAGCATTATTGACGGCTATAAGATTCAATACCCCGTGATTCTTGATATGGAAGAGGAGTTCCAGTCGGGTATCGGTACAAAGAAGCTTACAAAAATGATTGAAGCGTTCTTTGAGGTGCTTATGGAGGAAAATTATTTCCCCATGTTCTATTCCTATAAGTCATGGCTTGAAAATAATCTTGATATGACTATCCTTGATAAGTATGCAATATGGCTTGCACAGGTGGGCGACGAGGTTACATATGACGGCGGCTACTATATCTGGCAGTACAGCTTCAAGGGCAAGGTTGACGGCATTTCAACGGATGTTGACCTGGATTACAGCTACCGTGACTTCCCCACAATTCTTAAGAAATACGGACTCAATAATCTGTAAACAAGAACTTTCCGTAAAGATGGATGTTTATATAGGAGTTTTACATATATTATTGAGGAAAACCCTTTTGAAAAAGGGGTTTCCTCAAACTCCTTTCCTAAAACTTTCAGTTTAAATTTAAGACCCATAGGGTAAACCTATGGGTCTTAAATTTATATTAAAAGTCTTTGGAAGGGGGCATGGGGGATAACCTTTCTACAGAAAGGTTTCCCCCGATAATTACATATAAAGCTTCTGTATGAATACCGCCTTTATGGAAAGCCTTTTTTATAAATAAATTCCGCATTTTTTGTCATAAACCCCTTGACATTGTCATAATTTGGTATTACAATAAAACTATATCATTCTAGATATACCGAGCCGACCCTCAACCCTTATGTACGGGAGGAAAAACCATGAAAACAGAAGCTGCAAAGAAAGCACAGAGAAAATATCAGAACAGAATCCGCAAGACTACAAAGGCACAGCTGAACTGTACCATTGACAGAGAGGATTTCGATGTAATTGACGAATACTGCCGTGTCAATAATGTAAGCAAGGCGGTAGTTGTCACCAACGCAATAAAATTCTGCATCTACAACGATATTGACCTTAAAAATCACTGATAAACGCTTGACACCGCTGCGTTTCTGTACTATAATAAAGTGATAGATTATTTTTCCAAAACAAAAGAAAGGAATATAATAAAATGAAGTACGATTTCAGCGCCATTGAACAGAAATGGCAGAAATACTGGGACGAGCACGACAGCTTCAAGGCTGTTACAGGCAGCCCCAAGCCCAAGTTCTACGCTCTTGTAGAATTTCCCTACCCCTCGGGTGCAGGTATGCACGTAGGTCACATCAAGGCTTATTCAGGCCTTGAAGTAGTAAGCAGAAAGAAGAGATTACAGGGCTATAACGTTCTGTTCCCTATCGGCTTTGACGCTTACGGTCTGCCCACAGAAAACACCGCTATCAAGACAGGTGTTCATCCCAGACAGGTAACCGACAACAATATTGCCAAGTTCACAAGCCAGCTTAAGAAGGTTGGTTTCAGCTTTGACTGGTCCAGAGTTGTTGACACAACAGAAGAAGACTACTACAAGTGGACACAGTGGATTTTCTTAAAGATGTTTGAAAACGGACTTGTTTTCCGTGACAAGACTCTTGTAAACTACTGCCCCAGCTGTAAGGTTGTTCTCTCTAACGAGGACTCCCAGGGCGGCAAGTGCGACATCTGCCACAGCAATATCGTGCAGAAGGAAAAGGAAGTATGGTACTTACGCATTACAGAGTACGCTGACAAGCTTTTACAGGGTCTTGACGAGGTAGACTTCCTCCCCAACATCAAGCTTCAGCAGGAAAACTGGATCGGTAAGTCCGTAGGTGCATTTGTTGAATTCAAAATCAAGGAACAGGACGAATCCTTACGCATCTATACAACCCGTCCCGACACACTCTACGGCGTAACCTTCATGGTTATCGCTCCCGAGCATCCCATTATTGAAAAATACCGCGATTCTATCGCAAATATAGACGCTCTCGACGCTTACAAGCAGGAATGCAGCTTAAAGAGCGAATTTGAAAGAACCCAGCTTGTAAAGGACAAGACAGGCGTAAAGATTGAAGGCCTCACAGCTATCAATCCCCTTACAGGCAAGGAAATACCCGTTTATGTTGCCGACTATGTAATGATGGGCTACGGCACAGGCGCAATTATGGCTGTACCTGCTCACGATACACGTGACTATGACTTTGCAAAGAAGTTCGGTATCGACATTATCGAAGTAATCAAGGGCGGCGACATTGAAAAGGAAGCGTACACAGGCGACGGCGAAATGGTGAACAGCGGCGAGCTTAACGGCATCACCAACAAGAAGGACGCTATCGCAAAGGTTCTCGAGGTACTTAAGGCTAAGGGCGTCGGCGAGGCAGGCGTACAGTTCAAGATGAAGGACTGGGCATTTAACCGTCAGAGATACTGGGGCGAGCCTATCCCGATTGTACATTGTCCCGAATGCGGTATAGTTCCCGTTCCTTATGAGGAATTACCCTTAAGACTGCCCCCCGTAGAGAACTTCCAGCCCGGAACAGACGGCGAAAGCCCTCTCGCAAAGATTGATTCTTACGTAAACTGCAAGTGTCCCAAGTGCGGCCGCGACGCAAAGCGCGAAACCGATACAATGCCCCAGTGGGCAGGCTCCTCCTGGTACTTCTTACGCTACTGCGACCCGAACAACGACGGCGCTTTAGCTTCTAAGGAGGCTCTCGACTACTGGATGCCCGTAGACTGGTACAACGGCGGTATGGAGCACGTTACAAGACACCTTATCTACTCCCGTTTCTGGCATAAATTCCTTTACGATATCGGCGCGGTTACAACCTCCGAGCCTTACGCAAAGAGAACCGCACAGGGTCTTATCTTAGG
>CAZGRB010000101.1:0-7994 GCA_964527695.1 uncultured Ruminiclostridium sp. | reverse complement strand
ATACTGACACATCTGGGACATGGTATTGTGTGGGGGATTTTCGGACTTATATTCCTTTTCAGAAAAAAATATCGTTTCAACGGAATCTGTATTATTTCCGCCCTTGCTGCAACGGTAATTATCTCAGAATTTATAATAAAGCCATTATTTCTGAGAGAAAGACCATATATGCTGAACCCCGAATTCATGCTGCTTATACCCGAACCGTCAGGCACCTCCTTCCCCTCCTCCCATACCTCCACATCTTTCGCTTCTGCACTTCAGTTTTTCGGCATAAACAGAAAAGCAGGCATTGCGGCTTTGATTTTTGCGTCAGTTGTGGCATTTACACGACTTTACCTCTATGTGCATTTCCCTTCAGACATTCTGGGAGGAATTATTCTCGGCATATGTATGGGATTTGCAGTGATTTATGTAAGCCAAAAAATACGGAAACAAAAAGCAGAAAGGACAGCATAATGAAAATTTCGGTTTTTGCAGAGCACTTATTTGAAGCGGCAGAACAGGAAAAACTGCCGTTTACTGAAATTCTTAAAAAAGTAAAGGCTATGGGCATCAGCGCAGTTGAACTGGACTATGCAAGACTTGAACAGGACGACACCCTGCCACTTGTTTTCAGGCAGCACGGACTTGATATTGCCTGCGTTTATGTATTTCTTGATTTTTCACACAGCAATGATATGAGCTATGCAGAGAGTGTTGTAAAAACGCTTGATAAGCATAATATACGAAAGCTTATGGGAATTGCAGGCTTTGTTTACGAAAACGACAATGCCGCATCATCCACAGAAAGAATGTATAGCGGAATGAATAAGCTTTCGCTGTTATGTGAGCAAGCAGAAATTACACTCTGTATTGAGGATTTCGACGATAAAACCGCCGTTTTCAGCACAACAGACGGACTGCTTGGCTTTATGGATAATGTTACAAAACTCGGATGTGCATTTGACACAGGGAATTTTATTTACTCAGGAGAAAATGCTCTTGAAGCCTTCGGGAAACTGAAAGACAGAATTGTTCATCTTCACTGTAAGGACAGAAGCTATGCCCCTAAAAAAGGCGAAGAACCAAAAATCACACTTAACGGTAAGGCTTTGTATTCTTCTCCTGTGGGATACGGAGAAATGCCCATAGAGACAATAGCAAAAGAGCTTTTGAAAGCAGGATACAACGGGTATTTCGCAATTGAGCATTTCGGTTCTCAGCATCAGCTTTCCGACATTAAAAAATCAGCAGAAAAATTAAAGGAGTGGTACAATGATACGTGTAACAGTGTGGAATGAATATATACACGAACGTGAATACGAGGGCATAAGACAGGTGTACCCCGACGGTATACATGGATGCATCAGCGGATTTCTCGGTAAAAATGAAGATATTTCAGTATGCTGCGCTACTCTTGATATGCCTGAACACGGACTTTCTGAAGAAGTGCTTGAAAAAACCGATGTGCTTATCTGGTGGGGACATTGTGCTCACGACAAGGTCAGCGATGAGGTTGTTGAACGTGTAAAAAGCCACATTCTCAGAGGCATGGGACTTATTGCGCTCCACTCGGCACATCACAGTAAAATTATGAAAGCGCTTATGGGCACAACACTGAATCTGAAATGGAAACACGGTGACAGCGAAAAGCTTTTCTGTGTCAATCCCGCACACCCTATTGCAGCAGGAATTACCGAACCGATAATTCTTGAAAGCGAAGAGCTTTACGGTGAATATTTCGACATCCCGAAGCCAGATGATGAAATATTTATCGGCTGGTTCAGAAGCGGTCAGATTTTCAGAAGCGGAGTCACATTTAGCCGAGGAATGGGCAGAATCTTCTATTTTCAGCCCGGACACGAGGAATATCCTATTTATCATAATCCGCAGATTCAGCGTGTTATTACAAATGCGGTACGATGGGCAGCGCCGTTCAGGAAGATGGAGAAGGTATTTGAATGTACTGAGGTGAAATAATTAAGACGGTAAGTACGTTGTACTTACCGTCTGTTTATGCTTCAAGATATTTTTTCTCAAATTCATTTACGGGAATAGGTTTATCATACAGAAAACCCTGTACTTCCTTACAGCCGTAATCACTGATAATTTTCTCTTCTTCAGCAGTTTCTATGCCTTCGCAGACTATGTCAAGTTCAATTTCATTGAGAATCTTGATAAGGCCCTTGATTACATCATTACCACGTTTTGTTTTCAGACTGTCCTTTACAAAACCTCTGTCAAGCTTGATTATATCGACAGGAAGAATACCTATAAGGTTCAGAGAAGAATAGCCTGCGCCGAAATCGTCAACGCTTACCTTATAGCCACGCTCACGGAGCTTTTCAACCTTATCTATAATAAGGTGCTCTTCTTCAAAGAATACCGATTCGGTTACTTCGATTTCTACATATTCTGCGGGGACATTATATCTGTCCGTAAGCTCCGCTATATTTTCAACCAGATTTTCATTATAAAAATGAATACGGCTGAGATTAAAGGAAATCGGTACAGGCTCAACTCCCTTATCAAGCCAGCTTCTTATAAGCTTCAGCACAAAACTAAGCACATAGAAATCAAGGTCTACAATTTTGCCTGTTTTTTCAAGAGCAGGAATAAATACGGCAGGAGAAATCATCTTACCGTCCTTATCCACAAGCCTTGATAATGCCTCAGCACCCATAATCCTGCGTGTCTCGGAACAGATTTTAGGCTGTAAAAACACGAGAATACGATGATTACGGAATGAATCATCAAAAACAGGAATAACCTTTGCACTGTTTTCCTTCATATCCATAAGGTGCTCGGAATATACAACACAGGGAATGCTGTAATTACCCTTTCCTGTACGACGGGCAACATTCGCCTTATCTACTGCGGAAATTATATATTCATCACGGTCGTTTATATAGTACACGCCGAAATTCATATTAAGAGGAAATCCGTCAATTCTCTTTTCGGCAATGTCAGAAGCTGTTTTCTTACAGAGTCTGAGCTTTTCCTCCACCATTTCGGGAGTATAACCGTCACAGCAGCAAAGACATACAAAATGATCCGAATATTCACGGCAGGAAAGAACGATAAAACCGCCCATTACCGAAATTCCTTCAGCCATATCGTGAAGAACCGCATCACCTGTATCATAGCCGAACTGATTATTCACATAATGAAAATCACTGATATCAAAAGCGACAATCAGAAAGTTTCTTTCTGTGTCACGGATAATATACTGTGCTTCCGCAAGAAAATCCTCGAACTTCATAAGTCCGCTTATTCTGTCCTTGCT
The DNA here is from genome assembly GCA_964527695.1 of uncultured Ruminiclostridium sp. Taxonomy (GTDB): domain Bacteria; phylum Bacillota; class Clostridia; order Oscillospirales; family Ruminococcaceae; genus Ruminiclostridium_E. Next base: position 4,726 of record CAZGRB010000101.1, on the reverse strand, counting down.
CATAATCCTCACCACCACTCAAACATCAAACAAAATTTTCCTGCTTAAAAAACTATCTTTCCTCACGGAAATAATTCAGACCGATTGCAGTAGGCTCTTCACTCTTTTTGTTCTTTCTTATGCTTGCAACAATAAGTACAACCGCTGTAATAAAGAACGGAAGCATCTGATAAAATTCATCGGGAATTGCATTAAGCCAGCCGAGAACCTCAGGGAATGCAGTAGAAAGGTTACCCTTCCAGGGCTGAAGCGTTTTCAGCATACCGAAGAAGAAAGCGCCGAAAATTGCTCTCGAAGGGCTCCAGTTGGAGAAAATTACAAGAGCAACAGAAATCCAGCCCATACCGTTTATCCAGTTGTCGTTCCATGCACCGCTGTTTGTTACGGAAGCAAGGTAAAGTCCGCCGATACCGCAGATACCTCCGCCTAAAAGTATATTGACATACTTGTAGACATTTACCTTTACACCGCAGGCGTCAGCTGCACCGGGGTTTTCGCCTACTGCACGGAGCTTCAGACCGGGACGGCTCTTTCTGATATAAATCCAGCAGACAACTGCGATTATAACTGCAAGATATACAAAGGAATTATAGGAGAACAGAAGCTTACCTATAACAGGAATGTCACGAAGCACAGGTATTCCGTTATCGGAAACCATTGCTTTGAATGCAGGAGCGTTGTCAAGGCTGGGAAAAGCCTTTGTAAGGCTTCTGCCCCAGAAGTGATATACACCTACGCCGAATGTGGTAAGCGCAAGACCTGTTACATTCTGATTTGCCTGCATTGTTACAGTAACAAATGCGAATATAAGAGCACCTAAAAGCCCGAACAGGAACGCACCGAGAACGCCCAGCAGGAAGCTGTTGGTTGCACAGCCGATAACGTATCCGCCGATTGCCCCCATAGCCATAAGTCCCTCAACGCCAAGGTTAAGGCTGCCTGACTTTTCGGTGATAATTTCACCTGTTGTACCGAGGAGAAGCGGCGTGCCTGCACGTACGGAGTAATAAAGGAAATTAATAAGAATATCCATTAAGCTTCACCTCCGTTTTTGTTTCTGCCCAATACAACCTTGTATCTGATAAAGAAGTCCGCTGCAAGTACCGAGAACAGGATAATACCCTGTAAAATTTCAGAAGCAGCAGAGGAAATTGCAAATGCACTTTCAGCAACCGCCGTACCCTTCTGTAAAATACCCATAAGGCAGGAAACAACGAAAATGCCGATAGGGTTAAGCTTTGCGAGCCATGCAACGGTGATACCCGTAAAACCTACATCACCAGTGATACCGTCTGCAAGGGTGTGGCTTGTAGCGGAACCCGAAACCTGGAACATACCTGCAAGACCTGCAATACCTGCACTTATGAACATCGTACGGATAACGATTTTGTTTACGTTCATACCTGCATAGCGTGCAGTGTTCTGACTGTCGCCGACAACCGAAATTTCATAACCCTGCTTCATATGATTGAAATATATGAAAACAAGCGCTACAAGCAGAATTGCAATAAAGAATGAAATATCAATCTTAAGTCCTGCTATTTCGATTTCATAAAGCCAGCCGTTTTCAGGAAGCACCTTGAAGTCGGGACGATATACAGAGCCGTCTTCGGCAAGCTTTCTGAAGAACATTGTGTTTTTAAGATATGTAAGAATATAATAGCATACGTAGTTCAGCATAAGTGTAAGCAGAGTTTCGCTTGTACCCAGCTTTACCTTGCATACCGCAGGAATAAGCCCCACAAGTCCGCCGCCGATGATACCTGCCACTGCCATTATAAGAAGCGTAAGCCACTGAGGGAGGCTGTTTCCCATAAGGTTTGCGGCAGTTGTTGCAAAAATTGCGCCTGCTATAAATTGTCCGTTGGCACCGCAGTTCCAGAATTTCATTTTAAACGCTACCGCAATACCCAGAGAGGTTATAAGAAGCGGAATAACAATTCTTATAAAGCCACGGAGATAAATTGTATTATTGAAGCAGCCTGTTACAACCTTTGCGTAATATTCAAAGGGATTAACACCGTTTGAAGCAATGAAGACACCGCCGATTACGATTGCCGCAAGAACGGAAATCGCATAAAGTCCTGCCGTCTGCCACAGTTTGAGATTATCCCGCTTTGCAACACGGAGAAAAGGCTGTTTCTTCTTTACAGCTGTGTGTTTTTCTTGGGATTTTGTAAAATCTGCGGAAATTGTTTTTCCGCTTTCCTCTTCATCAATAAGACTTACACTGCTGTGAGCGTCAGTCATCAGAAGACCGATTTCTTCCTTGGAAGCTGTGCGAGCGTCAACAATACCCGTAACTTTTCCGTGACACAGAACAAGTATCCTGTCACAGAGCTCCAGCATTACGTCAAGGTCCTCACCTACAAAAAGCACCGCTGTGCCCTTCTGCTTCTCACGGTTAAGCGTGTTGTATATTGTATAGGAAGAATTTATATCAAGTCCACGGACAGGATACGCTGTAACAATAATTTCAGGCCCTGCAAGGATTTCTCGTCCCAAAAGCACCTTCTGGACATTACCGCCTGAAAGTCTGCGTACAGGTGTTTCAGTACCTGGAGTTACGACCTCCAGTTCTTCAATTACCTTTTCAGCTTCCTTTCTTGCCTTTTTACGGTCAACAAAGGGACCCTTTCCGCCTGTATAATTCTTCAGCATCATATTATCGGTAATGCCGAGAGAAGCGGCAAGGCCCATACCGAGTCTGTCCTCGGGAATAAAGCTCATGCTGACACCGTGAGCAATAATCTGCTTCGGTGTTTTGTCCTCAATATGCTCGCCCTTACAGAGAATTGCACCGCTTTCAAGCTTTCTGAGACCTGCGATTGCCTCGCAGATTTCCTTCTGACCGCTGCCTGAAACGCCAGCAATACCGAGAATTTCACCGCTGTGTACCTCAAAGGATACATTATCAACTGCAATTGCACCCTCGTCGCTGAGCACAGAAATATCCTTAAGCTCAAGATATGCATCGCCAGGATTACATTCGGGACGGTCAATGGAAAGCTCAACAGCGTGTCCTACCATAAGGTCGGTAAGCTCCTGTGCATTTGTTTCGGAAGTATTTACAGTTGCAACGCTCATACCCTTACGAAGAACAGTAACACGGTCACTTATCTCCATAACCTCGTTGAGCTTATGGGTTATGATAATAATTGCGCAGCCCTTATCACGCATTACACGGAGAATTGAGAAAAGCTTTCTTGTTTCCTGAAGAGTAAGCACGGCAGTGGGCTCGTCAAGAATAAGTATTTCAGCACCGTAGTAAAGCACCTTTAAAATCTCAACCGTCTGTTTTTCACTGACAGACATATCACATACGTGTCTTGAAGGGTCAAGGTCAAAACCGAATTTTTCGCTTATCTCACGGATTTTTTCAAAGCGTTCCTTTGTCAGGAAAAGCTCTTCCTTCTTGTCTGAGGCAAGAATTATATTATCCGCCGCAGTAAACTTTTCAACCAGCTTGAAATGCTGATGCACCATACCGATTCTGAGATTCTTTGAATCCTCGGGCGACTGGATTGAAACCTGTTCACCGCCTACGAAAATCTCACCGCTGTCAGGCTTATAGATACCTGAAAGCATATTCATAAGCGTAGTCTTACCTGAACCGTTTTCGCCCAGCAGTGCAAGAATTTCGCCCTTTCTTACCTGTAAATCCACAGAATCGTTTGCAACAACCGAACCGAAGGTTTTTCTTATGCCCTTGAGCTCAATTGCAATATCTCTTTCCGCCACGTCTTCACCTGCTTTATATAAGTTTTCTTATCAACCGCGAAAACACCCTTACTGCAACAGCGGTAAAGGTGCTTTCGCAGCGGCACAGGAGTGATATACCCCTGTGCCTTTAATTTTCTGATTATGCGAGCGCTACGCCCTTTACAAAGTAGTTCATGGAACCTGTGATTGTTGCATCGTCAACAACAGGGATAGCAGCGCCTGTATTGTCAACAAGGGGAGAATCTGTCTTTACAATGTTGCCGTCAGCGTCAAAGGAGAGAGCAACACCGCTGAATACATCCCATTCACCGCTCTTCATGAGTTCCTTTACAGCGTTGATGTACGCTTCAGTATTTTCAGCGCAGTTTGAAGTTACGGGAGATACGTCAACGAAATCTACGTTGATACCTTCGTAGTAGTTGCCGAATTCAACCCATGTACCGTTAATTACTGCTTCAACAGCAGATGTGTAGTAAACATCCCAATTCCATACAGGTGCTACAAGGTGAGCAGCAGGAGCCTGTTCTGTCATGTCGGAGTTATAGCCGCAGCCGAATACGCCTGCATTCTGAGCAGCAACCTGAGGGTTGGCTGTATCACAGTGCTGAGCAATAACGTCGCAGTCCATCTGGATTAATGCTTCAGCGTAAGCTGTTTCATTTGCGGGGTCAAACCAGGAAGAAAGGCTCTTCACATATACAACAGCGTCAGGATTTACAGACTGTACGCCGAGTGCAAAAGCGTTGATACCGCTGCAGGTTTCAGCAAGTTCTGTACCGTATGCGGAAACATAGCCGATTTTACCTGTTTCGCTCTTTAAGCCTGCTGCAATACCTGCAAGGTAACGAGCCTGATAGATTCTGCCGAAGTAGTTGTTGAAGTTTGTTTCGTTGGACTTGTAGCCTGTACCGTGGGAGAAGTAAACTTCAGGATACTCAGCTGCAAGGGATTCCATTGTATCCATATAGCCGTAGCTTGTACCGAAGATAATGTGACAGCCTTC
>CAZGRB010000100.1:0-8036 GCA_964527695.1 uncultured Ruminiclostridium sp. | reverse complement strand
TATTTATACTCTTGCAGGTCCTGAGATAGCGGTCGCCTCCACAAAGGCATACATGGTACAGATTTCTGTAATGTATCTTCTCGCCTTCTCGCTTGCGCTTGCAAACGAAAAGATAACAGAAGCCGAATGTAAGGAGCTTACTGCGGAATTGCTGAAGATGCCTGAACGTATAGCAGATGCAATAATTGCTGTCAATGAAAAAGCAAATCAGGCGGGCTCCTGTATAAAGGATAAGGAAAACCTTTTATATATCGGACGTGGGCTTGATTATGCGTTAAGCATGGAAGGTTCTCTTAAGCTTAAGGAAATCAGCTACATTCACAGCGAGTGTTATGCTGCAGGAGAGCTTAAGCACGGAACAATATCGCTTATCACTGAAGGTATGCCTGTTATTGCTGTCCTCACTCAGTCCCGTTTGGTTGAAAAGTGCATAAGCAACATGAAGGAAGTAAAGGCAAGAGGCGCTTATGTAATAGCCGTATCAAAGGGTGATATCGAGATAGACTCTGATGCTGCTGACTTTGTTATAACACTTGATGATTGTCACGATATACTTGCTCCGATGATTGCGGCGGTTCCGCTCCAGCTTATTGCATATTACACCGCAGTACTGAAAGGTAACGATGTTGACAAGCCGAGGAATCTTGCAAAGTCCGTTACAGTAGAATAAATGTGTTAAGTATATTAACTAAAAATCCTTGTTCCGTAAACGGAACAAGGATTTTTAGTTATTTACAGGTTTGTCAGGATATTATATTCCTCACCCCCGCAACCCTCTTAACCCAGAATCGTCTTTCACTCTCTGCAGGCAGCAGCTTGCAGAGGATTCGTTTTTTGAGGGTGCTGTATGCGTCGATGCGGGAGATGTGCTTGATTTTTGCACCTTGCGCCTTTGCGTAGTAAAGGTAAATTCCCACAAAGCGTTCGGCGAGATAGCCGTTCGTTCTGTCGGCCTGGAAATTACCGTGGAGGGTCTTGCGTTTGTCAAATTCCGCAAGTGCGGGGAAAAGTAATCCGCAGTATTCGTTAAAAAACTGCTTCTTCATAATAAACATATTGCAGTAATACTGGTAATTCTGAGACAGGTATTCTTCCGCATAAGGCATCAGTTCGGGATGCATTCCCGAAAGAATTTCAAGAAACAGGTTCAGATCCTCTTCGAAGAAATTCTCGTAATGGCAATAATACTCCCGTACAGTCATATCGGATTTTTCGGCTCTCGGCACAACTATATCGTGTTCTTTGACGATTTTTTCAATCTGCTCCTCTGTTCCCAGATACTTTTTCTGCTGCTTTTCGCTCATTTTCCCGAAAACAAGATAGGGCTTCTTTACAGCTTCGTCAAAGCAGAAGAATCTGCGGTAATGGCAGAAGCCGTAAGCGTCGGCGTCAATATTTTTCCAGACATAATACTGAACGGTAAGCTCGCAGTATTCCTTGTTTTTGTCGGAGATATTGTCACCTGAGTTATCGCCCGTAATGCCGTCAATAGGCGGATGTATCGCCCGTCCGCCCTGAATAGGCACGGCAAAGGGCGGCACAATTTCATACCCCTTGTGACAGCACATAAAAATCTTTATATTCATGTCCTTTTCGCTCATTTAAGCTTATCCCACGCTTTCCACGCTTCAATAATAACATCGTCCATATCGTAATATTTATATGAGCCGAGACGTCCGCCGAAATATACCTTCTCTTCCTTTTCGGCAAGCTCGGCGTATCTGCTGTATAATTCGTTGTTGCGGTTGTCGTTTACGGCATAATAAGGCTCGTCCCCGATTTCCCACTTCTTCGGATATTCCCAGGTGACAACGGTTTTCTCCTGCTTTCCGAATTCAAAATGCTTGTGCTCAATCACACGGGTGAAGGCTGTATCTGAATCGGTGTAGTTTACCACAGCGTTGCCCTGATAGTTCTGCTCATCCATAACCTTGCTTTCAAATTTCAGGCTGCGGTATTCCAGATGCCCGAGGCAGTAATCAAAATATTCGTCAATCATACCCGTGTAGATAACCTTATCCGCAAGTGCGCACAGTTCTTCCTTGTTTTTGAGGAAATCCGTGTTAAGTCTTACCTCTGCGCCCTCCAGCATCTTTTCAATTATAGCCGTATAGCCGCCCATAGGAATACCCTGATAGCGGTCGTTGAAATAATTGTTGTCATAGGTGTAGCGGACAGGCAGACGTCTTATAATAAAGGAGGGCAGCTCTGAACAGCTTTTTCCCCACTGCTTTTCGGTATAGCCCTTTACCAGCTTTTCGTAAACATCCCTGCCCACGAGCGAAATAGCCTGCTCTTCAAGATTGGATGGCTCACCCTTTATTTCCTTTTTCTGCTCCTCTATGATTTCCTGAGCTTGCTTCGGGGTAGAAACATTCCACATTTTTGAAAATGTATTCATATTGAAGGGCATATTATAAATCTCGCCCTTGTAGTTTGCAATGGGAGAATTCACGTAGTTATTGAATTCAGCAAGGCTGTTCACATAGTCCCACACTTCCTTGTTGTCTGTATGGAAAATATGTGCGCCGTACTTATGCACGTTTATGCCTTCGATATTTTCGGTATAGATATTTCCGCCGATATGGCTTCTTTTTTCAATCACCAGAACCTTTTTGCCTGCCATTACAGCCTTATGAGCAAAGGCGGCACCGAAAAGCCCCGAGCCGACAATTAAATAATCGTACATAGTTACGTCCTCGCAATTTATTATTATAACCTTATTTTACAGCATCCCCCCGTATTTGTCAACTTATTCCCCTTCCCACCCATATCAATCGGTGACAGCATCGACTGGGAAGACCCTGACCCATACACGATTTATGAACGTATTACCTCAAAAACGGAATCAGGCTCTATTCTTCTTTTCCACAATGACCTTGAAAATACAACCGAGGCGCTTCCTGAGATTCTTACCGAGCTTCTGCAGAGCGGCTTTGAGTTTGCAGCAGTTGAGGATATGATTTACTACGAGGATTTTTATATCGACAACACAGGCAAGCAGATTTACGAGCCGAAAACCTCAGCGGTAACTCCCGTGGTGCTTTATGCCGACGACCCTTATGCAAACTCTGCCTTTGAGAAAATGAGGCTCAACCTCACACTTGAAGAAATCTATAACCTTTCAGTTTACGGTCAGCTGAAGCTTGATGTAATAGAAAAGAACGGAACATATCTTTCCAAGGCGGAGATAGCGGCATTATACGAAATGAGCTATGAGGAGCTGTATGCGGCATATATTGCCCTTGTGTATGCGGCTGAAACATATGGTGCCGCAGGCGGAGAAACTACGGGAACAACCACATCCGAAACAACTCCCGCTCCCGTTGAAACAACCACAGTCACAACCGTTGCAGACAAAACGGATATAGCTTATGACAAAACTGATATCATTTACGACAAGACTGAAGCCGTAACCACCTATACAGATAAAACGGAAATTGTATCGGAGGAGATTACAGGGGATAAGACGGATATTTCCACAACAACCTATCCCGAAAAGACCGAGGAAATTGCTGCAACCACCACTACAATCGTTGCAGGTACAACAACTACAACACCTCCCGCAACTACATTTACAGGCGAAGCTGACGGCGATATTATAATAGTAACAACCGAGCCGAAATAATTTAAAGAAAAACCGAGGGATACCTCGGTTTTTCTATTGCAATTGAAGATTTGTTATGCTATAATACTGGTAATATCAGATTTGCTTTATTTTAAAATAGTTGTCATACCAGTTTGCAGTGCGGAGGTGCAGTATGAAACGGACAAAAACCCTCTATGAAGAGGTTTACGAGGAAATAAAAAGAAATATACTCTCAGGAAAGCTGAAGAAGGGCGAGCGTCTTGTATCCAAGCGCAGTATTGCCGAGCAGTTCGGGGTGAGCGTGGTTACCGCTGAGAATGCCATTGCCCAGCTTATAGCGGAAGGATATATTGTTGCAGTGCAGCGAAGCGGATATTTCATTCAGTACAGCGGAGACGGGGAAGCGGAAAAGGCGGCGGAGCCGCATAATGCGGCTCCTGCGCCTGTGGATAATACGCCGTTGTCGGGTGCGGCGGCATTGTTCCCCTTTTCCGTGTGGGCGAAGCTTATGCGCACTGTTATTGCCGAGCAGGACACCCGTTTGCTGAAGCCTGTGGGAAGCCAGGGTGTATACGATTTAAGAGCGGCAATATCCGATTATCTTTACCGCTGCCGTAATATGCAGGTATCGCCTGAAAATATAGTTATCGGTGCAGGTTCGGAATATCTTTACAATCTTCTGATTCAGCTTTTGGGACGGGACAGACATTATGCCATAGAAAACCCCTGTTATGATAAGCCTGTGAAGATATACAGGCTGAACGGCGTTGATATATGCGGCACGGATATGGACGAGAGCGGAATTTCTGTTGCGAAGCTTCGTGAAAATGCTGCCGACGTAGTACATATTTCTCCTGCTCACCATTTCCCCTCAGGTGCGGTTATGCCCATTGCAAGACGCAGCGACATTATGGAATGGGCAGTGGAAAAGGACGGACGGTATATAATCGAGGATGATTATGACAGCGAATTCCGTCGTACTGGTCTCCCCGTTCCTGCAATTTTCAGCATGGAAACAAGCGGTCATGTTATTTACATCAACACCTTTTCCCAGACAATTGCTCCCTCGGTACGTATCAGCTATATGTGCCTGCCTGACAGCCTGATGAAGCTGTGGTGGGAGAAAATGGGCTTTTACAGCTGTACCGTTCCTGCCTTTGAACAGTATACCCTTGCGAAATTTATCAGTGAGGGTTATTTTGAGCGGCATATCAACCGTATCAAAAAGTATGTATACCGTAGTCTTGAGGAAATTACTTCGGCAATATCCTCGGAAAATGTGAGCATACATGAAATAGGCGACGGACTTCATTTCACTGTTACGGTTTCGGAAAATGCAGAAGAATTTATTGCAAAGGCTGAGCAATGCGGTATGAAAATACGGCGGCTCAGTGATTATTATATAAACGGCGGAGAAAATCACGCTGATGAATATGTGGTGAGCTACGCAAATGCAGACGAAGAAAAGATTTCCGATATTTTCGGAGGAAAGTGAGCATATTATGAATGATTTCAAAGCACGTGCAAAGAAAATGGTTTCCGAAATGACAATCGAAGAAAAGTGCAGTCAGCTCCGCTTTGACTCTCCTGCAATAGAAAGACTTGGTATTCCTGCCTATAACTGGTGGAATGAGGGTCTGCACGGTGTTGCAAGAGCAGGCACAGCCACAATGTTTCCGCAGGCTATCGGTCTTGCGGCTACATTTGACACTGAGCTTACCGAGAGAATTGCAGAGATTATTGCTATCGAGTCAAGAGCAAAATATAACGCATATTCTGCCCATAATGACAGGGATATTTACAAGGGTCTTACTATCTGGTCTCCCAACATCAACATTTTCCGCGACCCACGCTGGGGCAGAGGACATGAAACCTTCGGCGAAGACCCCTATCTTACCGCCCTTATGGGCGTTGCATATGTCAAAGGCTTGCAGGGTGACGGAGAATATATGACTGCCGCCGCCTGTGCAAAGCATTTCGCCGTTCATAGCGGCCCCGAGGAGCTGCGCCACGAATTTGACGCAGAGGTAAGTGACGAGGACTTATACGAAACATACCTCTATGCCTTTGAAAAGCTGGTAAAAGCAGGTGTGCAGGGCGTTATGGGCGCTTACAACCGTGTAAACGGCGAGCCTGCCTGTGCAAATACGGAGCTTATGCGTATTCTTCGTGAGGAATGGGGCTTTGACGGATATTTCGTTTCCGACTGTTGGGCAATTCAGGATTTCCATATGCACCACAAGGTTACCTCGGACTTTATCGAGTCGGCGGCTCTTGCGCTTACAAAGGGGTGCGACGTGAACTGCGGCTGTTCCTACGCTTATATTTTACAGGCGTATAACGAGGGCAAGGTCAGTGAAGCGGAAATTGACCGTTCGGTTGAAAAGCTCTTTGAAACACGTCTTAAATTAGGTCTTTTTGATAACACCTATCTTGATAATATACCCTATGATGTGGTTGACTGCGCTGAGCATAATGCGGTTTCCCTTGAAGCTGCGGAAAAATCCATGGTCCTTCTTAAAAATGACGGCATACTGCCTTTGGATAAGAGCAGTATTGAATCAATTGCCGTTATCGGCTGCAGCGCCGACAGCAGAGAAGCCTTAAAAGGTAATTACTACGGCACTGCCTCAGGATACACCACATTCTTACAGGGCATAAAGGAAGCCTGCGGCAGCGAAATCCGTGTGCATTACTCCGAAGGCTGTGACTTTATAAACGACAGGTGCGAGGGACTTGCACAGCCTTATGACCGCATTTCCGAGGCAATAATCTGTGCTGAGCAGAGCGATGTGACAATCCTCTGCGTAGGTCTTAACGAGCATATTGAGGGTGAGGAGGGCGACACAGGCAATCAGTATGCCTCAGGCGACAAGCTGTCCCTTATGCTTCCCGAATCACAGCGCAGGCTCATAAAGGCTGTTCTCGATACAGGAAAACCCACCGTTATTGTTCTTGCGGCAGGAAGCTCCGTAACAATTGAAGATGACAGAGAAGATGCCCTTATCTGCGCATGGTACGCAGGCCCTCACGGCGGTACTGCACTTGCGGAAATTATTTTCGGGGAAATATCCCCCAGCGGAAAGCTTCCTGTCACCTTTTATAAGGATACGGATATGCTTCCCGAATTTACCGATTATTCAATGAAGAACCGTACATACCGCTATATTGAAAACACCGAGAACGTGCTTTATCCTTTCGGCTGCGGACTTACTTATTCCGAGTTTGAAAGCCGTATCGTCTCAGTAATCGGCAACACTGTAACAGTTGAAGCGGAAAATATGGGCAATTATGACAGCGGCGAGGTTATTCAGCTTTATAAGGAAAGCGGAAAGGGTAATCCTCAGCTTTGCGGTATAAAGAGAATATATCTTTTAAAGGGCGAAAAGGCGCAGTTTGAAATAAAGGCGGATATCACAGACGAAGATAAGCTTTACTGCGGCTTCGGACAGCCCGAAAAGGACAGATTATGAAAAAAATTCTTATTATTACAACAGGCGGTACTATCGCCTGCGAAACAACAGAAAACGGCCGTGTGCCGTCACGGAGCGGCGAGCAGCTTACAGCAGGAATCACAGGCTGCAGAATTGAGATTTGCGACCTTTTCTCCTGCGACAGCACCGACATTACACCTGAACATTGGTGTAAGCTGTATAACAAGGTAAGAGAATCGGCAGACTATGACGGAATCGTAATCCTCCATGGCACGGATACTCTCGAATACACAGCGGCAATGCTTTATTTCACTGCTTCGGATATGGGTGTTCCCGTAATTCTGACGGGGGCAATGATTCCTATGAGCGAGCCTGACAGCGACGGCGGCAGAAATATCCGTGACGCTGTGACAGCAGCCTGCGACGGGAGACTTTCAGGAGTGTATGTTGCATTTTCGGGAAGAATTATAAGCGGCGGTAATGTCATAAAGCGTTACAGCGCAGAAAACGACGCTTTCAGAGCCTTCTGCGGCAAGGATAACGGCATTGTACAGGACGGAGCGGTTGCGGATTTCTGCAGGGCTGAACAGCCTGTCAAATTAAAACTGCCTGAAAGGGATAAAAAAATATCCGTAATAAAGCTTTCGCCCTTTACGGATAGTCTCTATGTTCCCGAAAACTGCGACGGCGCAGTAATTGAAAGTTATGGTGCAGGGGGAATTTCCTCACATCTGACAGATTCTCTTTCGGCACTCTGCTTACGTATGCCTGTTATAATAACAACCTCCTGCGGCGGCGGAGCAGACCTGTATGAATATGAGGTGGGTCAGCGTGCTCTTTCGCTGGGAGTGATTGACGGGGGAAGGATGTCAACTGCCTGTGCAGCGGTGAAGATGTGGCTGGAATTATAATATTGCATGAAAAAACCTCAGAAGCTTCAGGCTTCTGAGGTTTTGCTTTTTACTTCTTTTTCTTTGAAATAATACCGAGTACCACACAAACGGCAATGAGAA
>CAZGRB010000099.1:0-8080 GCA_964527695.1 uncultured Ruminiclostridium sp. | reverse complement strand
TATTCCTGCGAAAATCTGATTACCGTAAACGGTATCAAGTCCTGATTTTCGGATTACGTCAGCCTTTTTTAATTTCTTTTCATCAAGCAGTGCATTAAGCTCCTCGGCTATGGTACTGCAAATCATAGCGTCATCGTTGCTGTCAAAGAATTGCTCAAGGTCGTTTGTGGTTTTAATTTCGTTAATAAGGTCATCGGTTGTTTTTTCTGTCATTGTTATCACTCCTGCTTTTATGATAACATATTTCAGCGAGAAAAGCAATATTTACATTAAGTATCATCCTCAATTTTCTCCGTTCTCTCTTCCCTGTCAAGATATTCTTCATATAATTTTATGTACTCTAAAGCTTTAAGGTCGTTTTCGCTGAAAATAACCTCGCACGGTATTTCCTTCTTTCTGTATCGCATACTCTCACCCCTCTCTGTAATCATATACAGGCTTTATGGTGTAAGTATAACATCTACGGGAGCCATAGCAGCTCCCATATTATTTGCATCCTTTATGCCTAAATCTGAGATTTTTCCTATTGAAACAGCTTTAATATACGGCGGTTTATCATGCTTTCCCACTATCGCACATCCACTTGCGGTTGCAGTCCATTGTGCGGTCGGAGTTCTCTGACCGCCATAGGTTTCAGGAAAACGGAATTGTCTTTCCGCCGAGCAGAAATGCGATGATGTAAGTGCCGCACAATAATTTCCTATGCTATTATCAGCAAAAATACTCGCAAGCGACAAACTTTCTGCCATTGTTGAACAAGCACCGTACAAACCAAGAAATGGAATTCCGGTTGACCTAATACTATATGCAGAACCTGTACATTGATTCAACAAATCGCCTGCCATTATAAAGCTTATTTCTCCTTCTGAGACGTTACCCTTCGCAAGTGCCTTTTCAAACGCATGCTGCTGTAATCTGCTTTCAGCCTTTTCCCATGAGCTTTCGCCAAAGCTTGAATCATTGCTCAGATAATCAAAACTATCACCCAACGGCCCTTCAGCTTCCATTTTTCCACCTGCGGATGCGGAAGAAACTATTGAGGGCATTGATGTCATTTCAATTGTTCCACCAGATAAATATTTGCTCATATTTCACCTCAGACAATCTGCGTCAAACACAGAATTACTCCGTAAACAACCGACGCCGCAAGTCCATATACAATTACCGGGCCTGCTATTATAAACATTTTCGCTCCCACACCAAGAACATAACCCTCTGTCTTGAATTCCAGCGCAGGCGAAACAACTGCATTAGCAAAGCCGGTTATCGGAACAAGTGTTCCTGCCCCGCCAAACTTTGCAACTTGACCATATATTCCGAAGCCGGTGAGAATTGCACTGATAAAAACAAGTGTTATTGATGTAAGCGTGCCGGCCTGTGTTTCATCAAGTCCGACATTGGTATAAATATTATTCAACGCCTGTCCTATGCAGCATATAAGCCCTCCCACAAGAAACGACATTGGAAGGGTCTTATAATATTTAGTGTTTGGTGAACATTCTCTGGAAATATTTTCGTATTCTTTATTTGTGAGTTTCATAAATCCACTTCCTTATATTTATTCACTTTATTTTTCATTTTTTACAAAAACAACTGCTTTATACTGTTATTTTTATAAAAAATTATTCCAACAGTGTAAATTTTCTTGACGAGATTAACAAAAAATGGTATAATAAATTGTATTTTAATTTCTGAAAGGATTTTCACTAATGGCAAGAAACAAATACGGATACAAACAACCGATAGCAAGAAAAAAACCTATTATTATTACAGCTGTGGCTGCAGCTGCTGTACTTGGAGGTACGCTTGGCTATATTTCTTATAAAACCAATGCTGATAACAAAATTGCAGCTCTCAAATATGAATTCAATCAGGATTATCCCCGAACCTTCAATTCAACTGAAATAATCGACCCTGAAAGCGATTATGATAAGGATAATCTTACTAATTCAATTGAACTTTCGCTCAACACCAACGGCAGTGTTGCCGATTCAGATTCTGACGGTATAGTTGACGGAGATGAAGAAAAATACGGCACTGACCCGCTCGATGCCGACACTGACCGTGATGGAATTATTGACGGCATTGAGGTTCTTGCGAAACTCAGCCCTATTTCAGCCTCAACTAACGGTAAAGCTGACACCGAGCTTTCTGTAACACATAAAATTAACTTTGATGACGGTTACCTTACAATACAAGGAAATGCCAATGTGTATGGCGCAGATGTGGAAAAGCTATCCCTTTATTCCGTTGAAGCAAACGCTGGTGCTTACTCTGCTCCATATGAATTTTACTGCGAATATGAATTTGATAGTGCGGAAATCACCTTTGAATACAGTTCAGGGCTTCTCTCTGCAGCAGGACTTACAGCTGAAAATCTTCATATATACAAATTCAACCCCAGAACAAAAGAATTTACTGATATAGGCGGAACGACAGACGAAGAAAAAAATACCATATCATGCCAGATAACTGAAAACGGTGTTTACCTTATAGGTGCTGACCATATTATAAACACAACCATTGATGAGAATACAAATATAAATATTCACCTTCTTATTGACAACTCCGGTTCAATGTACCCTTCAAGCAGTAATTACGTTTCAGAGGAAAACGATGTCAATTTCAAACGTCTTTCTTTTGCTACAAATCTTGTTTCAAAGCTTTCAAATAATACAGATGTTGCAATTACGGCATTTACATTCTCATTTAACACGCTTACAGAGTTTACCAATAATAAAGGCAATATTATGAAATCGATAAATGAAATACGTAATATCGGACCAGGATATGACGGCACAAGCGTAGAACGTGCGCTTATGCTGGCATTAAACAGCTTCGGCGATGATACACAAGGTGAACGAAACATTATCATCATGCTTACAGATGGTATTTCAACTGATACTGCGGGATATAAGCTGGATGATATCCTTAATAGTGCGAACGCAAAAAATGTTTCTATAATGACCATAAGCTTAGGCGATGATATTGACCGTGAGCTTCTTCAGGATATTGCTGACGGTACAGGTGGTAATTACTTCCCTATTTCCGATGCAAATGCTCTTGAAGGACTCTACTCTACACTTATTGCAACTATGGAAAATGATATTGTCGATGAGGATATGGACGGTACACCCGATAGTTACTCCCTTTACGACACTGGCTTCCGTGCTGATGAGAACGGCTTCAAATTCAACAATTTCAAATCTGCAGATTATGAAACTATGGATTTCGGAATGGCTGCACTAGCACGTGATTGGTTCAAAGGTAAGGTAATTACAAAAGCTGCTCAGGGCGATGATGAAGTCGCTTATGATTTCAGTCAGACAACACTTGACATAACATTGCCATTAAGTAAAGTCATTCTCCCTTCTATGTCTTCTAAGTATATTGACCCCAATTATTACCTTGATTTCTTAAGCAGCGGCGATACTCTCAAGGTCAACACTGACATCTTCAAGGAAGCAAAGGAACTCGGCTGGATAATTAAAACTGTTGATTACCCTGGCGATTCAGATAGCTGGACTAAGGCTGAGTATCTTGTTCCTAATTATGCAATGGGTAAAATCCGTGTTAAATACGGTGAGAATGATAACGCACTTCTCCGTGCAATTCACTATTACAACACATTCCGTGACAGCGATGAGGGGTTTGTTCTGAGCGACGAAAGCGACCTGAATAAAGTTAAGACAATTCTCGGTTCAGGTACTCCAATGGTTATGAAAATGACATGGGAAGAAAACGGACAGTATTACAGCAGATTTGTAAATCTTATTGCTTTACGTCGTGATATGGATAATCCTAATCTTTTCAACCTCAAAATCTATGATACCAATACAGACCCTGTTAGTACAATTACGCTCAACAGAACAATGAAGGTTGACGGAGACGGAAGCTTCCATCAGAATTATACATACAGCGCAAGCTGGGACGGAAAGCAGGTATCTGTAAGCTTCTATGATACGGAAATAAAGTAAGAAAAAAGCCAGTCACTTTCGTGACTGGCTTTTGGATTATTCAATTTCTATTGTTGTACCGCCAACAGTAACTGAACTTATTTTATCAGGTTCGATCGGCTGATTCAGATGAATATGATATCGCTGTCTACCTGTTTCATCAACATCAATCATATAGGAATTGTGTGAAAAAACTATTTCTGTTCCATTTTTATATGTGAAATGAAAATCACCAAGGAGGTAGCAATCACCTTTTTCTAAAAATCTTTCGCCTATATCAGTCATAAATGAAAACTCACAGCTTAAAGGCGAAATAGAAAAGCTTTCAAGCTCAGCTTCCACCTTGACTTCTTCGCCACCGACATAATCTAAAAGGTAAGATTTCATGCTGTCGCTTGAAAATGTATAAGTTACAGGGCTGTAAATCGGAAAATCAACAGGTATCTCTACCGTAAGACCGCAATCAACAACCTGCGATTCAGAATACAGTTCGTCACACTCTACACTCTGTTCGATACCTCTCTCAAGTCTGTAAAGATTCAGCACCAATGTATTTTCTGAAAGAATAATTCCCTCTTTTCCGCTGGTTGCCATCTGATAAAACGTAAATCGGTTACCGTCAACCGCAATAAGATGTCCGTCGTTGGTATTCATAGCTGAATCTGCCGTTTCAAGAATAGCCGTCATATCCCACTCTGTATAGTCTTCTTTTTCCTTATAATCAAAATCCTCATCAAACACCACATCATACATTACATATGCCGTGGATTCATCTGCTATGACGCCATAGATATTCAACTTATAATCATCAAAAGTATAATGCAGATCAAGCTGCTTGCCGTACTTTGCAAAATCAAAGCCTGTTTCATAAACTTGATGCGCTGATGAATATTGTTCTGTTCTGTTCTTGAAAACAGCGTCAAATCCCCCGTTGAAATCCCAGCCTGTGGCTGCGCCCACTGTTACGGTTGCTGCAGCAAGAGTGAATACAGCTGCAAATGCTGCTATAATCGGCTTTTTTATGCTGATTCTGTTCTTTTTTTCCATTTTTTCCGCCTTTCCGAGTATCTGTGAAAGAAACTCCTCGTTACTGCTCTGCGGAGATATTCTGTCAAAAAGCTCAATATATTCCTTTTTCATTGTAACCCTCCTTCAAGAGCATTTCCTTAAGCTGACTACGTGCACGGACAAGCCTTGTCCTTACAGTTGCAGACGGTAGCCTGCATACCGATGCTATTTCCTTTACTGAATATCCTTCATAATAATAAAGGTGAAGAATAATCGAATATTTAGGTTTGAGCCTGTCAATAAAATCAATCAGGATTTCTTCTCTGTCGTTATAAACAGGTATTTCCTTACTTAATTCCGTACGCCGTTGCCGCCAGCTTGTTTTAATCAGATTTTTAGAGAGATTGATTGTAACACGGATGAGCCACGCTCTGACATTATCAGAAGAAATAAAGGTTTCCTTTGTTAAATAAAGCTTCAGAAACGCCTCCTGCGTTATATCCTCTGCGTCCTCCTTGTTCTTGACATAGCTGAATGACAGACGATATATGTTCGCGCTGAACATTGTTATGTAGCTCTCCAGTTCGTTTTCAGTCAATTTTCTCACTCCTTTAAAAGCGCTTTCGATAAAAAGACAACCAAAAAGCAAAAAATGTTTCAAATTCATATAAATTTTAACAAATATTAAAAAAATTAGCAATAATAGAAAAATTTTAAAAAAACACTTGACAATATCATAAAAATAATTTATAATATCACCATGTTAGCGTTTAACCACGCTAAAGCATTTGGAAGGATTAGAGCCTTTCCAAGCAATTATAAGGACCACCCTTCGGGGTTGAGGCCATACGGACAGCCGGGTCCACTGCCGATTGGCGGATTGTACCGCCTTATTGATTGAGTTAAAAGCTCAAATTTTATAAGTTGGTTACTTCATAACCGAAATATGCCTTTGTGCAGACTTGTGAAACGGTCAATAAGAGTAGTAAAAGTGATTGCTATATAGACTCTGATAATTCCGAATCCCTACTGAATTATTACATTTTTTATGTAATGCTACGTGGAGTATAATTCAGTTCCTGCGATTTACAAGCTGTACTTTTGTATAGCTTGTTTTTTTATTTTAAGGAGAATTTCAATGAACCATCAACCTCTTGACCAGAATAAGGCTCCAATTCATGCAGCGCTCGAACAATTCAGACAGATGCGTGTTGTACCATTTGACGTACCCGGACACAAGCGTGGACGTGGCAATCCCGAACTCACAGAATTTCTGGGACAGCAATGTGTTTCCGTTGATGTGAACAGTATGAAACCGCTTGATAATCTATGTCACCCTGTTTCAGTAATACGTGAAGCGGAAATGCTTGCAGCTGAAGCCTTTGGTGCCGCAGAAGCATTTCTTATGGTCGGTGGTACAACCAGTTCCGTTCAGAGCATGGTACTCACCGCCTGTAAAAGAGGGGACAAAATTATACTTCCGAGAAATGTCCACAGAAGCGTAATCAATGCACTTATTCTTTGCGGTGCAGTTCCTGTATATGTAAATCCTGAAGTAGACCACAGACTTGGTATTTCACTTGGAATGAAGCGTGAGCAAGTACAAAAAGCCATTGATGAGCATCCGGATGCTGTTGCAATCCTTGTAAACAACCCTACATACTACGGTGTGTGTTCAGATTTAAAAGAAATTGTAAAAATGGCGCACGAACATGGAATGCTTTGCCTTGCTGATGAAGCACATGGAACTCATTTTTATTTCGGCAGTGATTTTCCTGTTTCCGCAATGGCAGCAGGTGCCGATATGGCCTCAGTTTCTATGCATAAAAGCGGCGGAAGTCTTACACAATCAAGTTTTCTGCTTGCAGGTCCAAATGTAAATGCAGGTTATGTAAGACAGATAATTAACCTTACACAGACAACCTCGGGAAGCTATCTTCTGATGAGCAGTCTTGATATTTCCCGAAGAAATCTTGCATTGCGAGGTGAAGAAATTTTTGGTCATGTAAGAAGAATTGCTGAATATGCCAGAGGAGAAATCAATGCTATCGGCGGTTATTACGCCTTCGGACCCGAAATAATAAACGGTAATTCAATATTTGATTTTGACCCTGTCAAACTCAGCGTCCATACTTTGGATATCGGTCTTGCAGGTATTGAGGTATATGATTTACTCAGAGATGACTATGATATTCAGATAGAATTCGGAGATATCGGCAATATTCTTGCATACCTTTCCACAGGAGACCGAATACAGGAGGTCGAAAGACTTGTAAGCGCACTTGCCGAAATCAGAAGATTATACCAACGTGATAAAACAGGTATGCTTACACAGGAATACATAGCTCCTCAGGTTGTTGCAAGTCCCCAGGAATCCTTCTATGCAGAAAAAATCAGTTTACCTATTATGGAAACCAAAGGCATGGTCTGCAGCGAATTTGTTATGTGCTATCCTCCAGGCATTCCGATTTTAGCGCCCGGAGAACGTATAACAAAGGACATTCTTGATTATATCGCCTATGCTAAGGAAAAGGGCTGCAGCATGACAGGTCCTGAAGATCCTGAAATTAAATATCTTAATGTACTGAAATGAGGAGATGACTATGGATTTATGGTTCAGCGAAAAACATACTCCCGATGTGAAGCTCAGTCTGCGGATTGAAAAACAGCTTTTTTCAAAAACAAGTGATTACCAGCGGATTGACATTTTTGAAAGCCGTGAATTCGGGCGAGTGCTCTCACTTGACGGAAATATAATGCTCACCGAACGTGACGCTTTCATTTATAATGAGATGATTGTTCACGTTCCTATGGCTGTACATCAGAACATAAGAAAGGTTCTGGTTATAGGAGCAGGAGACGGCGGAGTTGTAAAGGAGCTAACAAGGTATGAAAGAATAAGTCATATAGATATTGTAGAAATGGACTCGATGGTTGTAGAAGCCTGCAGACAATACTTACCCGGAAATGCCTGCAGACTTGACGACGAGCGTGTTCATATACATTATGAAAATGCACTTAAGTTCATCCGTTACAGGGAATGCGAATATGACCTCATAATAGTCGATTCAAATGACCCTTACGGCCCTTCCGAAGGTCTGTTCACTAAAGAATTC
>CAZGRB010000098.1:0-8284 GCA_964527695.1 uncultured Ruminiclostridium sp. | reverse complement strand
GCAAAAATCTGATAAACTGCATTTTTGCGGTGCGTGGGTTTATCGACAGGCTGACAGGACAGCGTAGCTGTCCTGTTTTTTTAGTGAAACACTTCTTTGTTGTATAAAATTTGCCGTCTGCAGAAACTTTAAACTCCGCCGTTATGAAAACAATGAATTTTATGCTTCATATTAAAAGGCGGAATCTGCTGCAGCGCTCCGCCGCAAAAAAACAGCAGGTCCTGCGACCTGCTGTTTTTTTCATATCATTCATCGCTGGGTTCAAGTACTGCATAATTATCATCTGCACGCTTGTAAACAACGTTTATAGCACCTGTATCGCCATTCTTGAACATGAAGAAGCCGTGTCCCAGCATATTCATCTGTAAAATAGCTTCATCAACGGTCATGGGCTTGAGGGCGAATTTCTTGTACTTGATTACCTCGTAATCGGTCTGTTCATCGGGAGTATCCTCGAACTTATCCGCAAATGAAGTATCACGAAGCTGCTTTGCAAGCTTTGTCTTATTCTTTCTTATCTGGCGGATAATCTTGTCAATACAAGCGTCAAGTGCGTCATTCTTGTCCTCGGCAGACTGCTCTGCACGGAACATAACGCCGCTGTATGTAACTGTAAGCTCAAGAACAATCAGATTTTTCATAGTGCTGAGTGTGAGCTTTGCCTTTGCGTCGTCACCGAAGAACTTGTCAAGCTTTGCGGAAATTCTTTCCTCCGCATAGTCTGTAAAGCTCTGGCTTAACTGCATTTTCTTAGCTGTAATCTGAATTGTCATATTGGTAATCATTCCTTTCCTTAAGGAGAAAACTCCCTTTCGGGTAAGTATGTCCTCTTACCCTATGAACACATTATAGCACATTAAGCTAAAATATACAAGTGTTTTTCAGTAATTTTTGAAAATTTGGATAATATTCACAAAAATTTTGTTTAATTATCATACTTTAAGCCGAAAATCAATTTTTATCGGAATCTTGCCTCCCTTATATCAAAAACTTAAGGCATAGCCCTTGAAAAATCCTGCGCTTTATGATATAATATTATGGTATATTTCCTGATGAAAGGCGGCGACTGCTCTGGCACAGATTATATCTTCCGAAGAAATGAAGGAACAGCAGTTTTTTATGAAGCGTGTATGCGCTGTAACACATATGTTTGACCACAGTCCGCTGGCTTATACACACAGCTACGGCTGTCAGCAGAATGTTTCCGACGGCGAAAAGATAAACGGAATGCTTTACCGCATGGGTTATGATTTTACAGATGACCCCGAAAAAGCGGATTTCATTCTCTACAACACCTGCGCTGTCCGTGAAAATGCGGAAAACCGGGTTTTCGGCAATTTAGGCGCACTGAAACACCTGAAAAACCGCAACCCCGACCTTATTATTGCAGTCTGCGGCTGTATGGTTCAGCAGGAGCATATCTCAGAGCGCATAAAGAAGACATTTCCTTTTGTGGACCTTGTTTTCGGCACTCACGTACTGCATCGTTTTCCCGAATTCCTTTACAGCGTTTTTGAAAAGGGCAAGCGTGTGTTTGAGCTTCCACAGGGTGACGGAATTATATGCGAGGGTATTCCAGTAAAGCGTGACAGCAAGTTTAAGGCGAGCATACCGATAATGTACGGCTGCAACAATTTCTGCACCTACTGCATTGTGCCCTATGTAAGAGGCAGAGAGCGTTCAAGAGCGCCCGAAGAAATAATTTCTGAGGTTAAGGAGCTTATAGAAAAGGGCTATAAGGAAATACTGCTTTTAGGTCAGAATGTAAACTCCTATGACGGAAACGGAATGAATTTCAGCGGTCTGCTCCGTGAGCTGGACAGTATAGAGGGTGATTTTGTCATTAATTTCATGACCTCTCACCCCAAGGACTGCAGCTTTGAGCTTATTGACACAATCGCAGACAGCGGACATATTTCATGGCATCTTCACCTGCCTGTCCAGAGCGGCAGCGACAGGATTTTAAAGCTTATGAACAGGCATTATGACATCGCTCATTATATGACGCTTGTGGAATATGCCCGTAAACGAATTCCCGATATTCAGCTGACAACGGATATAATCGTAGGCTTCCCCGGCGAAACCTATGAGGATTTCACGGAAACCCTTGACCTTATGCGCAAGGTGAAATATGACAGTGCGTTCACGTTTATATACAGCAAACGTGAGGGCACAAAGGCAGCAGAAATGGACGACCCGATTTCCGAAGAGGAAAAGGGAAAATGGTTCAGGGAGCTGCTTGAAGTGCAGGGGCAGTCGGGTGACGAAGCCTATAAGAAATACGTGGGACAGACCATGCGTGTTCTCTGCGAGGGCAGGGGGCGCACTGACGAAAGTCTTTACACAGGCAAGTCACGACAGGACATTATAGTTGATTTTAACGGCAATGAACAGCATATCGGTCAGTTTGTTGACGTAAAAATAACCAGAGCGCTTAACTGGGCGCTTGTAGGTGAAATTATACAGTAAGAAAGGAAAAAATATTATGGACGCAATCAAAGCAGCAAGAGAACTGGGTAAGGCTATTCAGGCAGACTCCCGTTTTGTAGACTATGTAAAGGCAAAGGAAGCAAACGACAATGATGCAGAGCTTCAGAAGCTTATCGGTGAATTCAACCTGAAGCGTCAGAACATTCAGTATGAAATGAACAAGTCTGACAGTGAAAAGGATACAGAAAAAATCCAGAAGCTCAACACAGAAATGCAGGAATGCTACGGCAAGGTTATGGGCAATGTGAACATGGCTAACTTCGTTATCGTGAAGAATGCACTGGACAAGCTTCTTGAAGATGTAAACATGATTATCTCCATGTGCTGCGAGGGTGAAGACCCCGACACCTGCGAGCCTGCCGCACACGCTTGCTCAGGCAGCTGCTCCACCTGCGGAGGATGCCACTGATATTTTCCGCTTTGCGGAAATAATTAAATGCGAAAAGTGAATAGTGAAAAGTTGAGGAGTGCCCGTGGGGCACGGATTTTAAAATAATCACCATAGGCGATACCTTAACTTTTCGCTTTTCACTATTAGTTATTCATTTGAAAATTCCTTCCGCAAGAACAGTTGAAGCTGTTTTTGCGGAAAGAATTTGAATAAACGAAACGGAGTGAAAATAATGAGCGCACCTGAAGAAAAGGTTTCCCCGATGCTTGCACAGTATCTTAAGATAAAGGAAAAGTATAAGGATTACGTAGTATTCTTCCGCCTGGGAGATTTCTACGAAATGTTTTATGAAGAAGCGGAAAAGGTTTCCCGTGAGCTGGAGCTTACACTTACCGCAAGAGCAGGTGTACCCATGTGCGGAGTTCCGTATCATGCCTGCGAGACATATCTCAAGAAGCTTATCGACAAGGGCTATAAGGTTGCCCTCTGCGAGCAGATGCAGGACCCTGCGACAACGAAGGGACTTGTTGAGCGTGATGTTATCCGTCTTGTTACCCCGGGCACTCTCTATGAAGACAGTATGCTGGACGAGTCCCGAAATAACTACATTTCCTGTTTCTATGCGGAAAACGACGCCTGCGGAATGGTATTTGCGGATATTTCCACAGGAGAGTTCCATGTTGTTGAGAAAAGAGGCATTTTAATCTGTCAGGACATTATAAGCGAGCTGTCAAGATATATTCCTTCGGAAATCCTGTTCAATGAGCATTTCCTTGATTTTCAGGAGGTTCACGACTTTATCCATACCCGTATCGAGCGTGCCACAGGCGAGCTTTTTAGTGAGGAACGCTTCGAGGAGCTTTCCCGTGAGGAACTGAATCAGCAGTATTTCGGAGAAAATTCATATGAAAAGGAGTTGTCACAGCTTCCTCTTGCGGCAAAGGCTCTGTATGCGGTTTTCCGTTACATAAACGACACCCAGAAGGCGGAAATCAAGCGCAGTGTAAAGCTTCTTACCCATTTCGGGGACGACTATATGTCCCTCCCCATTACCACAAGGCGCAACCTTGAGCTTACCGAGACCATGCGGGGCAAGGAGAGAAAGGGCTCTCTCCTGTGGGTATTGGACAAGACAAAGACAGCCATGGGCAGAAGAAAGCTCCGCCGTTTTATTGAGCAGCCGCTTCTGAATATTACCATGATTCTTAACCGACTTGATGCGGTTGACAGCTTTTTCGGCAATTTCGCTCTCTGCGAGGATATCCGTGAGGCTTTAGGCGGAATTTATGACCTTGAACGTCTTATAACACGAATTGTCTATCGTGCCGCTTCACCCAGGGATGTAATGGCGCTGGGCTGCACCTGTGAAAGAATACCTGCCCTCAAGGAGCTTCTGGGTACGGCTGGAAAATCCGCACTTTTACGAAAGCTGAACCTTGAAATAAGCGAGCTTTCCGACATAGCGGCGCTTGTGCGCAATGCCATAAAGGAAGACCCGCCTGCACTGATGAAGGACGGCGGCTATATAAACGACGGCTTCAACGAGGAGCTTGACCGCCTGCGTGATATTACAAAGGGTGGAAAGAACATTCTCGAAGAGATTGAAGCAAGAGAGCGTGAGGCTACGGGCATAAAGAACCTGCGTGTCCGCTACAATCGTGTTTTCGGTTACTATATCGAAGTCAGCAAGGGCAATATCTCCCTTGTTCCCGACCATTATATCAGAAAGCAGACCCTTACCAACGGCGAACGCTATATTACTGAGGAACTGAAGCAGATCGAAAATGAAATCCTCGGCGCAAACGATAAGATTCTTGCTCTTGAAGCGGAAATTTTCGCCGAGGTACGTGAATTTATAGCTTCCCGTCTTGAAGCGGTACAGGAAACCGCCGAAGCAATTGCCTACGTTGACGTACTCCAGAGCTATGCAACCGTTTCAAGAGAAAACGACTACGTAAAGCCTGACATTTCCCTTGAAAATGTCATTGAAATCCACGACGGCAGACACCCTGTAATCGAGAAGATAAGAAACGATGTTCTTTTCACGCCCAACAACACTGCTCTCGATACAGGAAAAAGCCGTATGCATATAATCACAGGTCCGAATATGGCAGGTAAATCCACATATATGCGTCAGGTTGCGCTTATCACGCTTATGGCACAGATTGGCTGTTTCGTGCCTGCAAGAAGCGCACGGATCGGACTTGTTGACAGTATCTATACACGTGTGGGTGCAAGCGATGACCTTGCGGCAGGACAGTCTACGTTCATGGTGGAAATGAACGAGGTTGCCGAAATTTTAAAGGGCGCAACGGGCAAGAGCCTTGTAATCCTTGATGAAATCGGACGTGGTACATCTACCTTTGACGGTATTTCAATCGCAAAGTCCGTTGCGGAATATATGAATAACAAAATCGGATGCAAGACCTTGTTTGCGACTCATTACCATGAGCTTATCTCCCTTGAAAAGGAAAACGAGGGCGTAAGAAATTACAGCGTTGCCGTTACCAAAAAGGGCGACGACATAAAGTTCCTGCATAAAATCGTGGAGGGCGGTACCGACAACAGCTACGGTATCGAGGTTGCGAAGCTGGCGGGACTGCCCCCGAAGGTTATAGACTCCGCCAAGAAGACTTTGAAGGCTATGGAGCTTGAATCAAAGATTGACCTTGAAAAGGAGCTTCAGGAAGAAGAAAACCTTGATTCGCTCTATGACTTTTCTGCAATTGCAAGAAAGGAAGCAATGCAGATGATAAAAAATCTTGATATGGATGATATTACACCCAGAGAGGCTTACGCAAAGCTTGAAGAAATAAAGAGAATGATAGATTGAGGAGGTGAATGCCGTGGCAAAGATAAATCTGCTGGACAGGAGCGTTTTTGAGCTTATTGCCGCAGGCGAGGTAATTGAGCGTCCCTCATCGGTTATAAAGGAGCTTGTGGAAAACTCCATTGACGCAGGCGCAAAGCATATTACAGTTGAAATCAAGGACGGCGGCAGCAGCTTTATGCGTGTTACCGACGACGGCTGCGGCATTGCCTTTGACGAAGTGCCTACCGCATTTCTCCGTCACGCTACCAGTAAGGTGAAAACCGCTTCCGACCTTGAAAAAATCCTGACCTTAGGCTTTCGTGGCGAGGCACTTGCTTCCGTTGCGGCAGTTGCAAAGGTTGAGGTGCTTACCAAGGAGAAGGATGAGCAGTACGGCACAAGCTTTAGAATAAACGGCGGTGATATTCTCGAACACGAGCAGACAGGCTGTCCCGACGGTACGACAATTATTATCCGTGACCTTTTTTACAACGTTCCTGCCCGTCAGAAGTTCTTAAAGCGTGATGTGACTGAGGGGAATCAGGTGCAGGGGCTTATTGACAAGCTTGCTCTCGCTCACCCCGACATAAGCTTCCGATTTATCCGTGACAACAAGCAGGTAAGAAGCACAGGCGGCGACGGGGATTATTACAGTGCAATCTACGGCGTTTTCGGAAAGCAGTTTGCAGGAAGCCTTATTCCCGTGGATTATTCCATGGGCGGCATCACCCTTACGGGCTACATTTCCTCGCCTCTTTTTACAAGAGCAAACCGCTCTATGCAGTACTTTTTCGTGAACGGCAGATACGTACGCTCGGTAATAATGCTGACCGCTCTTGAAGAGGGCTACAGAAACAGCATTATGACAGGTAAATTTCCTGCCTGCGTGCTGAATATAACTATGCCTCCCGAGCTGTGCGATGTAAACGTAAGTCCCTCTAAAACAGAGATACGTTTTGCGGATGAAAAGCAGATATTCGACCTGCTGAATTTCGGCACAAAGAACGCAATCCTTAACGCTGACAACAGGCGTGAAATAAAACTGGAAAAGAAACAGCCCCAGCAGCAGATTACACAGCCTGCACCCCTTGAAAAGCGGATTGAAAAGGCGATTACAACGGCACCGCAGGAGAAATTTGTGACCGTGACCGCTGAGCAGTATAAGGAAAAGGTTGCAAAGACTCTTGAAGACGACAGAATGTTCAGAATCAAGGAAAGGGAAGTTCGTTTCCATTCACCGTTAAAGGGCCTTCGCGCCGATAAAACAGAATCCTCCTTTGTTCAGCAGTACGCAGCAGAGCCTGAGAAAAGGCCTGAATCCCCGAAGGACAGCGCATGGGACAAGTCGCATTTTATTCCTGTTCATAAACCTGAGCCTGAAAAGGAAGAAATACCCGAAGAAAATACATACAAATTCATAACAGGTGCGTCGCTGGAAAAGCAGGAGCAGTCCGCTCCCGTGCTTACAGAGGAAGAACCGTCTGCACCATTGACAATTATAGGAGAGCTTTTTGCCACATACATACTCTGTCAGTGCGGTGACGAGTTTATCCTGATTGACAAGCACGCCGCCCACGAGCGTATAAAATTTGAAAAGAAGAAGACTGAGCTTACCACCTCGTCACAGCTCCTTGCGGAAAGCATTTTTGTTGACCTTTCCCCTGAGCAGTACGCCGCACTTGCGGAAAATGCCGATAAGCTCTCCGACGCAGGAATTGATATAATCCTGACTGATGGTATAAGGTGTGAGATTACTGCCGCTCCCTCTGCGTTTTCAGGGGAAAGCGTGAATCCAGCGGAGCTGGTTGTCCGTGCGGCGGATATGCTGTGCGGCGGAAATGATAATATCATAGGCGAAATATATGACGACCTGCTTCACAGCCGTGCCTGCAAATCGGCGGTAAAGGCAAATGATATAAACCACCCCGATGAACTGCGTGTTATTGCCGAAGAGGTGTGGAATAACGAGAAAATCCGCTTCTGCCCTCACGGCAGACCTGTTATGGTGAAGCTTACAAAGCAGGAGATTGAAAAATATTTCAGCAGAATAGTTTAAGGAAATCTATGGAAAAAATCTTTATTGTTGTAGTCTGCGGTGCAACCGCCAGCGGTAAAACAAGGCTTGCAATCGACCTTGCAAAGCGGTTTGACGGTGAGATTGTGTCTGCCGACTCAATGCAGATATACAAAAAACTGAATATCGCCAGCGCAAAGCCTGACGAAGAGGAAAAACAGGGAATCCCTCATCATCTTATGGACTTTTTAGAGCCTACAACTCCCTTTTCGGTAGCGGATTACGTGCCTATGGCAAGGAAAGTAATCGAAGATATTCACAGTCGTGGAAGGCTCCCCATAATCTGGGGCGGAACGGGTCTTTACATAAATTCCCTTGTGGATAATATCGAGTTTGACGATACGGGAAGTGACCCTGCTTTCCGCGAGGAGATGAAAAAGCTTGCAGAAGAGCAGGGCAATGGTGCTGTACTGGAAAAGCTCCGTGAAATCGACCCCGAAAGTGCCGCACGTCTCCACGAAAACAACCTTTCACGTGTTATCCGTGCCCTTGAGGTGTACCGCATCAGCGGAAAGAC
>CAZGRB010000097.1:0-8321 GCA_964527695.1 uncultured Ruminiclostridium sp. | reverse complement strand
GGGCAGGAGAGAATTCATACCCTTGATAAAGCCCTCACAGGGAATATTATTGTCGATTTTTGCGTTGAAATAAAATTCCTTTGCATGAACACCCGTATCTGTCCTTGAACAGCCGTTTATGGTCACGCTCTGACCCAGTAATTTACTCATGGCTTCCTCAACCGTCTGCTGCACCGACGGGGCATTATTCTGCCGCTGAAAGCCGTGATAGGCTGAGCCGTTATATGAAATACAGACCTTTAAATTACGCATAAGCTGTCCTTTAAGCAAAAGCAATATTGTTGATAATCACAAAGCCGAAAACGCAGAGGGTAATCATAGTGATACAGAAATCAAGCTTTGTGGCTTTAAGTGTTCTCAATCTTGTGCGTCCCTCGCCGCCCTTGTAGCAGCGGCATTCCATAGCTGTTGCAAGCTCGTTTGCACGCTTGAATGCGCTTACGAAAAGGGGAATAAGAATAGGTACAAGGGATTTTGCACGCTTCATGAGTCCGCCGCTGTCAAGGCTTGCGCCCCTTGCCTTCTGCGCCATCATAATCTTGTCGGTTTCTTCGATAAGAGTAGGAATAAAACGCAGTGCAATAGTCATCATCATTGCAAGCTCGTGAACAGGGAATTTAATCTTCTTCAGCGGTGATAAAAGACTTTCGATAGCGTCGGTAAGCACGATAGGGGAGGTGGTGTAGGTAAGCAGCGACATACCTACAATAAGGAAAACAATTCTCACTATCATAAATAACGAAATTTCAATACCCTCATAGTAGATTTCAAAAATCCAGAAGGATATAAGGGGTTCAGCGTCGCCCTTCACAAACAGGATATTCAGTATGGCTGTAAAAAGAATGATAGGCAGAATAGGCTTTAAGCTCTTTAAAATCATACGCAGGCTGATATCCGACACCACAAAGGCGGTAACCATAAAAATTCCCGCAATGGCAAGCCCGTAGAAATTCTGCGCCATAAACAGCATTATTATATATATAAGCTCAAGAACAATTTTAACACGGCTGTCCATACGGTGGATTATGGAGTTGCCCGGGAAAAACTGTCCTATGGTAATATCTTTAAGCATTTTTTGTTTCCTTTATTTGTTCAGAATTGAGAGTAATCTTTCTTTAGCACGTTCAACCGTGTATATATCTTCGCCCAGGTCAATGCCGTTTTCGGCGAGCAGGTGGGAAAGCTTTGTAATCTGGGGAATATCCAGTCCTACCTGTCTTATTTCTCTTGCACGGCTGAAAACAACGTCGGTGTTTTCATAGCAGAAAAGTCTGCCGTGGTTCATTACAAGCACCTTATCCGCATATTTTACAATATCTTCCATGGAGTGGGAGACGAGAAGGATTGTAGTGCCTGATTCCTCGTGGTACTGGTGAATTTCGTCCAGCACCTTGTCTCTGCCCTTGGGGTCAAGACCTGCCGCGGGCTCGTCTAAAATCAGAATTTCAGGCTCCATTGCGATAACGCCTGCAAGCGCCGCACGTCTTTTCTGACCACCCGATAAATCGAATGGAGAGCGTTCAAGAAGCTTATCGGAAAGTCCCATGCTTTTCGCAGCAGCTCTTACTCTCCTGTCAACTTCCTCGTCGGAGAGTCCCATATTCTTAGGGCCGAATGCAATGTCACGGTAAACCGTTTCCTCAAACAGCTGATATTCCGAATACTGGAACACAAGACCTGCCATAAAGCGTACTGCACGGATGTCCGAGTCCTTGTCCCAGATGTTTTTTCCGTTTACGAAAATTTCGCCGCTTGTAGGCTTCAGAAGACCGTTAAGGTGCTGTATAAGTGTGGATTTTCCGCTTCCTGTATGACCGATAACGCCGATGAATGAGCCTTTCTTGATTTCTAAGCTTACATTGTCAACGGCGGTGGATTCAAAGGGAGTGCCCACGCTGTACTTGTGGGTGAGATTCTTTATTTCTGCGGCGTTGGGAGTGCTGTCAGATTCGGTGTAATCGGGAATATCGGTGTAGACCGCCTTGCCCTTTTTGCCAAGCTTTATAATTTCCGCAAGTGCTTCTTCTTCATTCAATACCTCGTCCGAAACATCAATTCCGCACTTTCTCAGCTCATGCATAAGGTCGGTGGCCTGAGGCACATCAAGGGAATGAGCCTTCATTTCCTCAATGCGTGAAAAAATCTTCTTCGGCACATCGTCCATGATAACCTTACCATCGTTCATTACAATTACACGCTGAGCTTCAGCGGCTTCCTCCATGTAGTGGGTGATAAGAACAATGGTAACTCCCTGTTCATTGAGGAGCTTTATGGTTTTCATGATTTCTTTTCTGCCCTTGGGGTCAAGCATAGCCGTAGGCTCGTCAAGAACGATACAGTCGGGACGCATTGCAAGCACGCCCGCAATAGCGATTCTCTGCTTCTGACCGCCTGAGAGCTGATGAGGTGAATGCTCACGGTAATCGTACATACTTACGGTTTTAAGAGCTTCGTCTACTCTGCGTCGGAGTTCGTCCTGGGGAACGCCTAAATTTTCCAGCGCAAAGGCAACGTCCTCTTCAACAAGGGTGGCGACCAGCTGATTATCGGGATTCTGGAAAACCATACCTACAGTCTGCCTTACATCGAAAATCCTGTCGTCATCGGCGGTGTCAATACCGTTTACAAGCACCTGTCCCTTTGTGGCGGTAAGGATACCGTTGAAATGCTTGGCAAGTGTGGATTTTCCGCAGCCGTTATGACCCAGCACAGCAACGAACTGCCCCTTGGGAATTGAAAGGTTAATGCCTTTCAGAGCCTTATTGGGTTCGGTTTCGTTTCCGTCGTCATCGTAGTTTTTATATTCAAATTCAAGGTCTTTAACTTCAATAATGTTCATTCGGTTTTTCCTTCCGGAGTTACTTAAAGGAAACAATCGCAGTGTTTCCGCAGGGGATTGCAAGCCCTGTCTTCTGCACGGGGAGCGCAATCTCCTCGGCGTTTACATCAATATCGTATTTCTGACCGACCGTCATGCGGAGAAGGTAAGCCATAACAGAAGGCGAAAGCCCTGTGGTGTAGCTGTTCAGGAGTATGAACAGCGGCTTATCCGAAAGTACAGCGGTGCATCTCTGCATAAGCTCAAAAATGCAGTCCTCCAGCTTCCACATTTCGCCGTTTGTTCCTCTGCCGTAGCTGGGTGGGTCGAGGATAATGCCGTCATACTTGTTTCCTCTGCGTATTTCTCTTCCGAGAAATTTCATAGCGTCGTCAACAATCCAGCGGATAGGCTTATCAGAAAGACCGCTTAAGCGTGCATTCTCTTTCGCCCAGTCAACCATGCCTTTTACAGCGTCAAGGTGACATACCTTAGCACCTGCGTTTGCACAGGCAAGGGTTGCACCGCCTGTATATGCGAACAGGTTAAGGACGTTTATTTCTCTGCCTGCGTTTCTGATAAGCCTGTCGCAGTAGTCCCAGTTTACCGCCTGCTCAGGGAAAAGTCCTGTATGCTTGAATCCTGTGGGCTTTACCATAAAGGTTAGGTCGCCGTATTTTATGTTCCAGCTTTCATCGAATTTTTTTCTGTAGTCCCAGCTTCCGCCGCCCTTATTGGAACGGTTGTACTTTGCGTGAGCGGTACTCCATTCCTTGGCGGGGGAGGGATTTTCCCATATAATCTGAGGGTCGGGGCGGATAAGGGTAATGTCACCCCAGCGTTCAAGGCGCTCGCCCTTTGATGTATCTATAAGGCAGTAGTCCTGCCATTTGTCTGCAATTCTCATTTTGTTGTCCTTTTATAGTGTAGTGGCATTCCTCGGGGGCGGCGGAGCCGTTCCTGACGGGGGCAAAGCCCCCGTCAGGAACCCTGTGCAGCGCTCTGCGCTGCACAGGGCACGCGCGCCTGCGGCGCGCACGGCTCCGCCGCCGCCCTGTGTATAATCAGCAGAGCTGTTCTCTTACAACATCCGCAATCTTATTTGTCCAGTAGTCAACATCCTCTGCTTTTTTGCCCTCAAGCATTACACGCACAAGGGGCTCTGTTCCGCTCTCTCTTACAAGCACTCTGCCGCTGTCGCCCAGGGCACTTTCAGCGTCCTTTATAGCGGAAAGAATAGCCTCGTTCTTGTCCCACTTGTTCTTGCCTGCTTCGGTAATTTTTACATTCACAAGCAGCTGAGGATAGTCCTCAATACCTGCTGTAAGCTGTGACAAGGGAGTCTTTACCTCGTTCATCATTGTTATAAGCTGAACTGCGGTAAGCTGTCCGTCGCCTGTGGTAGCGTAGTCCAGGAAAATAATGTGACCCGACTGTTCACCGCCGATGTTGTAGCCGCTTTTCAGCATTTCTTCAAGCACGTATCTGTCGCCTACGGCCGTGCATACGGTTTTAAGATTGTTGTTTTTCATATAGGTGTGGAAGCCGAGGTTGCTCATAACGGTAACAACCGTCGTGTCATTTTTAAGCTGACCCTTGTCACGCATATATTTTGAGATAATAGCAATAAGCTTATCCCCGTCAACAACCTTACCCTTTTCGTCTACGGCAAGGCATCTGTCTGCGTCACCGTCAAAGGCAACCGCTAAATCATAGCCGCCCTTTACAACCTTTTCGCAGAGCTTTTCTACATGGGTAGAGCCGCAGTTTTCATTGATGTTGCAGCCGTCGGGCTGGTCGTACATAAGGTCGAAATCAACGTTAAGGCGTGTGAACAAATCCTTTGCGGTAGCACTTGCGCTGCCGTTGGCGCAGTCCACAAGAACCTTAAGCTTCTTTACGGATAAATCCGAAGTGGAAAGAAGGTGCTTCACGTAATCATCGGCGGCATTTTCCGCACGGCTTACCCTTCCCACTTCACAACCCTCGCAGAGGGTGATTTTTTCAGGTGTGTCGAGGATAAGCGCTTCGATTTCATTTTCAACCTCGTCGGGAAGCTTGAAGCCCGAGTCGGAGAAAAGCTTGATGCCGTTGTATTCAACGCTGTTGTGGGAGGCGGAAATCATCACGCCTGCGTCAGCGTCATAGTATTTCACAAGATATGCTACTGCGGGAGTAGGAACAACTCCTAAAAGCTCAACGTCTGCTCCCACTGACATGATTCCCGCCATAAGTGCGGCTTCGAGGATATCCGAAGAAACACGGGTATCCTTTCCGATAAGGATTTTTGCTCTGCCGCCGTTTTTCTTCTGCTTTGTAAGTACCATAGCTGCCGCTCTGCCGATATTCATAGCTGTCTCACAGCTAAGCTCGGTGATTGCAACGCCTCTTGCACCGTCTGTTCCGAATAATCTGCCCATTATATGCTTTACCTTTCATTTTTTCTTTCAGTATATTCTTTCTCTCTGTAAAATGTTACTCAAATCTCTGCTGACCCTGCTGTTCAAGTCCTAAATGCTGGTACGCAAGCACTGTCGCCATTCTTCCTCTGGGAGTTCTTGAAATAAAGCCCAGCTGCATTAAGAACGGCTCGCAGACATCTTCAAGGGTAACCGCTTCTTCGCCAAGGGCGGAAGCTAAGGTTTCAAGTCCAACAGGGCCGCCGTTGTAGCCTTTTATAATCATCGTCAGCATACGTCTGTCAAGGCTGTCAAGCCCCAGCTTGTCTATTTCCATTCTGTCAAGAGCAATATCCGCAAGATCCTTTGTAATCTTGCCGTCGCCCATAACCTCTGCAAAGTCTCTTGCACGTTTAAGAAGTCTGTTGGCAATACGGGGTGTGCCTCTTGAACGCCTTGCAAGTTCTTTTGCGCCATCCTTCTGAGTGGGAACGGAAAGTATGACCGAAGAACGCATTATTATATCGCAGAGCTGTTCTTCCGTATAAAGCTCAAGTCTCTGAATAACCCCGAAACGGTCACGGAGAGGGCCTGTAAGCTGTCCTGCACGGGTGGTAGCGCCCACAAGGGTAAATTTCGGCAGGTCGATTCTTATTGACTGCGCCGAAGGACCTTTGCCGATGATAATATCCAGAACATAATCCTCCATTGCGGGGTAGAGCACTTCCTCAACCTGTCGGGAAAGGCGGTGGATTTCGTCAATAAACAGCACATCGCCGTCCTTTAAGTTGGTAAGCAGTGCTGCAAGGTCACCGGGCTTTTCAATTGCAGGGCCCGATGTAATCTTGATATTAACGCCCATCTCGTTTGCGATAATTCCTGCAAGAGTGGTCTTGCCCAGCCCCGGAGGGCCGTACAGAAGTACGTGGTCAAGGCTTTCGTTTCGTGCCTTTGCTGCTTCAATGTATATTTTCAGATTTTCCTTTACCTTGTCCTGGCCGATGTATTCGGTAAGAACCTTAGGGCGCAGGCTGTATTCTATGTCAACATCTTCAGACTTGAAGGTCGGCTCGGCAATACGCTCGTAGACCTGCTCGTTACCGCCTGAATTTCTGTTTGTTTCAATCACAGTTTATTTTCCTTTCTTATAGCTTGTTATAAGCTGCTTAACCTCTTCAATCCCTCTTTTACAAGCTCGCCTACAGGCATATTCGGGTCAAGTCCTGAAAGCGCCTTCTGCGCCTGCTGGTTGGAGAAGCCGAGGACTACCAGTGCCGAAACCGCCTCGTTTATATTGTTGCCCATGACGGTGCTTGCCTGAGACAGCTCTGCGTAGCTTTCCGCAGGAATATTTGTATCCTGCTTTGCAATCTTGTCCTTGAGTTCAAGGATAATTCTGTCTGCAATCTTCTTGCCGATACCCTGAGAACGGGTAAGCACCTTGCTGTCGCCGCCTGCAACGCATAATGCGAAGCCCTGAGGTGATATATCGGAAAGAATGGACAGTGCGGCTTTAGGACCTACGCCTGAAACCGAGGTCAGCATCTTGTAGCAGTTAAGCTCCGCAGTATCTGCAAAGCCGAACAGTTCTACCGCATCCTCACGGACATTCATATGTGTGTAAAGGAATGCTTCCTCGCCTACTGCAAGCTGAGACAGGGTATAAGCCGTAGTACGGCAGGCATACCCCACACCGCCGCATTCGATAACGGCGAGATTAGGCTCCATAAATGTGATTTTTCCTCTTAAGCTGTATATCATATCAAAAACCTCTTGTCTGAATTTATCTGAAATTACTCAGCTGTGAATTATAGCTGTGTGCGTGGCATATTGCGATAGCCAGAGCGTCTGCGGTATCGTCGGGCTTGGGGATTTCCGGAAGCTTCAGAATCCGCGTGGTCATTTCCTGAACCTGCTTCTTGACTGCTTTTCCGTAGCCTGTAACCGACTGCTTTACCTGTAAGGGGGTGTATTCAAAAACCTCGATATTCCTCTGCCTTGCCGCAAGGAGAACAATCCCTCTCGCCTGCGCCACATCAATGGCGGTTTTCTGGTTGCTGGTGAAATAAAGCCGTTCAATTGCCAGAAAATCAGGTCTGAACTTGTCCAGGATGTAACACAGGTCGTTGTATATTTCCAGAAGCCGTGAGTTGAAATCCATATCTGCGGGAGTAGTTACGGCACCGTAGTCCACAACCTGAAACTGCGTGCGGTTGTATTCAAGTATACCGAAGCCTACTATTGCATATCCAGGGTCAATTCCGATAATCCTCACGCTCTCACCTCCGCACAAGTCAATACTATATTATAACATATCTGAGCCGCAATTGCAATGATTTGAGCGATTTTTAATGACAAAAATTACAGAAAACTACTGCATTTTTTGTAAAATATAACTATATAATTTCAAGCTTTTTCATAAGTCTGTAAAGTCTGCCCGTGGGAAGTCCCATAACGTTGTAGTAATCGCCGTCAATTCCCTCAACCAGCAGCGCGCCTAAGTCCTGAATACCGTAGGCACCTGCCTTGTCAAAAGGCTCGCCTGTTGCGATATAATCATCAATTTCCTTTTCGGTAAGAGGAAAGAACTTAACCTTTGTCTCCTCGGTAAAGCTGTGTATTCCGCCGTTTTTCACAACGGCAACTCCTGTAAAAACGCTGTGGCTTGTGCCCGAGAGCAGGGAAAGCATACGGAAAGCGTCATCCTTGTCCTTCGGCTTGCCGAGGATTTCGCCCTTTGCGGCAACTACCGTGTCTGATCCGATAATTGTATCATCGGGATGCGAAGCGGCAATTTCCAGTGCCTTCTGCTTTGCAAGCTCCTGCACGAACATATCAGGGGAAAGGGCAGGGTCGGCGTTTTCCTCGCCTACTGCGGGAATTATCTCAAAGTCAGTGGTTATAATGGAAAGAAGCTCTTTTCTTCTGGGTGATTTACTTGCAAGAATAAGCATAATTTTTTGTCCTTTCGGTGAGTATTAATCAACATTTTATTTTACCATATTTTCTGTATACTGTCAAACAAAAAAACGGATTAAAAATATTGCAAAAATATAAAAAATATGTTATAATACCTTGATATGTTTAAAAATCAATCATTAACA
>CAZGRB010000096.1:0-8402 GCA_964527695.1 uncultured Ruminiclostridium sp. | reverse complement strand
TTGTTAAGCTCGCTATCGATCCTAACAAGATTCACATCTTCGACGCTAACGACGAGCACTCCATTCTTTCTTAATTATAAGAAATCAATGCCGCACTCTATGGGGTGCGGCATTTTTAGTAGGGGCGCACAATGTGTACCCGAACACCTCATCAGCCGGCATCCGCCGCAGGTCGCTTGCGAACTGCAAGGCTTATCTCCTCAAGGAGAAGCCTGAACTGCGGCGGCGCTTCGCCGCAAAGGAGATTTTAAAATGAACGGTGTTTTTTATTTTTCAGGCACGGGCAACAGCCTATGGCTTGCAAAGCAGATAAAAGAAAAGCTTGGCGGCGAAATACGCTATATTCCCCAATGGAACGGCAATATTTCCGCTTATGACAAGCTGATAATCGTGTGTCCTGTTTATTCCTTCGGTCTGCCCGTGCCTGTTTTTGAGTTTTTGAAGGAACTTAAAACAGATGTGCCCTTATGGATAGTTATGAACTACGGCGGTGCGTCAGGCAGTGCGGCAAAATTCGCATATAACCATGCAAAATCCTGTGAATTGAACATAAAACAGGTTTATACAATGAAAATGCCCGAAAATTTTACGGCCGTTTTTTCTACTCCGCTTCTTAAGCCCTATAATAAGGGCTTGCTGAAAAAAGCGCCGAAAGCAATCGGAAAAATCATTTCTTCCATTGAAAAAGGCGAAGAAAAAGTCTTACCCGCCGATAAACCCGAAAAGCATAAGCTTTACAACGAAAATAAAAGCAACTGGGGAAAAATGGGTCAGCGTTTTTCCGTTTCTTCCGCCTGCACACTCTGCGGAAAATGCGTTAAGAACTGTCCTGCGGAAAATATAGTTATAGCTGACGGAAGGGTTTCTTTCGGAAATAAATGTATCGTCTGTCAGGCGTGCTATCACCGTTGCCCCAATCAGGCGGTTATGTATCAGAGCAAGCCCAATAAAATGCCTTATTTCAATCCGAATGTTCCCGAAAGTGAAATGGGAACGGATATTATCTGATGGGAGGTATTAATATGGTTGACATTGAAGCCGTAAAGGCTGAATTTACTGAAATTTACAAGGAAAATATTACCCGTGACGGAGCGGATAAGCTTCTCGATTATCTCACAAACAAGTGCGATTTCTTCGTTGCTCCCGCAAGCACACGTTTTCACGGAAGCTTTGAGGGCGGACTTGCCCAGCACTCGATAAATGTATACAGATGCCTTAAAGATTATCTTGAACGTCCCCGTGTAAAGGAGCTTTATAAGCTGAGCTACACTGACGAGCAGGTTGCGATAGTTGCTCTGCTCCATGATATGTGCAAAATTGACTGCTATAAAACCGAGATGCGTAATGTGAAGAACGAGTACGGCAAATGGGAAAGCGTGCCTTTTTACAAGTTTGATGATGACCTTCCCTACGGGCATGGCGAAAAATCAGTTTACATGATAAGCGGATTTATGCGGCTTTCACGGGAGGAGGCAATGGCTATCCGCTGGCACATGGGCTTTTCGGGAACTGAGGACAACAACCTTGTAGGCAAGGCGCTGGAAAAGTATCCTCTTGCCTTTGCTTTGGCAACTGCCGATATGGAAGCAACCTATTTCCTTGAATAGGGGCGAAGCGCTCCTGCAAGCTTCTTGCCTTTTGCAATGTTTATTTTTGTTTGAAGAAGCAAAACGGCAAAACATAGCTGTTTTATATTGTCTTATGTAAAAATTTATAGTGCAGCGGTAAGATTGCGGGCGCCAGCGGCGCCCGCAATCCGTTTTTTTGCCTACGGCAAAAAAACGGAAGCGTGCGGCTCCGCCGCACGCTCCTGACCACACTGATATTTTATTATACCCTCAGCAAATCCATAATCTGTTGTTTTCCTGCCGCACCCACAAGAGTGTCGGTTAATTCGCCGTTGCGAAAAAACATCATTGTGGGAAGATTAAGTATATGAAACTTTTCGGCAAGCTCACTTTCTGTTGTAACATCAACCTTACCGATTTTTACCAAGCCCTGCAGCTCTTCGCTTATATCCTCCAGCACAGGAGACAGCATACGGCAGGGGGTGCACCAGCCTGCATAAAAGTCCACCAGTACAGGGATTTCGGATTCGGTTACTTCCCTTCTGAAATTTTCGCTGCATAATTTTACTGTTGACATACGTTTCACCTCCTGGCTTATTATTGACGGGAGGGAGAACAATATTCGCAGGGCAGCTGAAGAAAGCTATTTCTGAGTAAGCCGAAAAATCCGCACAAAAAAACTTTCCTGAGGCGCAAAAACAACAATATCGCCGTTTCCTGCAAGCATGCGCACAAGCCATACGCCCAAAAACAACACGCATATTGCAATTATACAGGTATCGTATGCTTTTTTGGGAAACTTACCTGCTTCCCGAAGAATATAAAGGACAGGAAACAGCGGCACAATCCAGAAAAGCGGATGATAATGGAATGCGGCGGAAAAGTCCAGAGATAAAAGCGAAAGACAGGCTCTTGACATACCGCAGCCGGGACAGGAAATTCCCGAAACAAATTTTATTGGACAGCCTATTCCCACCAGATGAAAAATCAGGTAAACAACCGCAACCATTGACAGCGGGATAAGAAGCTTTACATATTTTTTCATAAAACAGGACCTTTTTAAAACTTATTTTCTTTAATAAGTATAACAGCGCAGAGAATGTTTGTCAATCACAAAACAATTGTTGACAACAACCGATAAAATCTGTATAATGTATGTAACAACAATGCTAAAAAGAGCGGTTCGCTCGGCCGCTCCAATACAGAAGAGTTAACATAAAAAGGAAGGCTGTTTATGAATATAAGAGAATTACAGGACAAGATAACTGAACTGAAAAAGGAAAAGGATTTCTGCATCTTAGCTCATGTATATGAAAACCGTGAAATTGTAGAAATTGCCGATTATATCGGAGATTCCTTCGGGCTCAGCCAGCAGGCGGCAAAGGCACCCCAGAAGAATGTTATTATGTGCGGTGTACGATTTATGGCGGAAACAGTCAAGCTTCTCTCCCCCGATAAGCACGTGTATCTGAGCAATTCCGAAGCAGGCTGTCCTATGGCGGAACAGCTTGATGTGGAAATGCTGAGGGCTCTGAAGGCGCAGAACCCCGACCATACGGTTGTTGCTTATATCAACACCACATCAGAGCTTAAAACAGAATGTGACGTCTGCGTTACATCCGCTTCTGCTCTTGATATTCTGAAAAAGATTGAAAATGACAAAATTCTGTTTATCCCCGATATAAACTTAGGTTCATACGTAAAGGCACAGCTCCCTGAAAAGGAATTTAAGTTCTTCCACGGCGGCTGTCCCACACACGCAAAAATCACCCGTAAGGACGTGGAAAAAGCAAAAGCTGCTCATCCTGACGCATTTCTGCTTGTTCACCCCGAATGTACTTCCGAGGTAACCGAAAAAGCCGACTATGTAGGAAGTACAACAGGAATTATGAATTATGCAAAAAATTCCGACGCAAAGGAATTTATTATCGGCACAGAAAACAGCATTGTTTCTCATCTCCAGTACGACTGTCCCGATAAGAAGTTCTACCCCCTGTCAAAAGACCTTGTATGCCACAATATGAGAGTGACAACCCTCCCCGATGTACTTGCCTGTCTTAACGGCGAAGGCGAAGAAATTTTCCTTTCCGACGAGGTTATGGAAAAAGCAAAGGGCTGCATTGATGAGATGCTGAAACTTGGCTGAGGCGAGCCGCCTCGGACGATTCCTGTCTTTTGCAGAATTGAGATTTGCCAAGGAAGGCGAAACGGCAGGTTTTACAGAACCGCTTGTCGGACCTGAAAGGCGAGCCGTCTCGGACAGTTCATACCATTTACAATAAACAAACCTGCCCTGCAGCTGTAAACTGCAGGGTTAATTTTTTTCATGTAAGCACCCCCGGACCTTAAAAAAGTGTATGTGCAAAATTGCTAACCGTGTTAAAAATTTTTAGTCAGAATTAAACAAAGCACATTACAGAATATTGACAGAATAAGGAATTTGATATATACTATTTATAAGTGTTAAACAATAATCAGGAGGACACGGGAAATGTATGAAAATACTTTAAGTTGCAAAATCTGCGGCGGAGATATTCAGGCTGACGCAGAAAATATCGGCAGCGTATGCCTTGGTTGCGGAGTTGAATCCATGCTTCCGAAGACTGATACAAAAAAGATTAACAGAATTACATACCTCAGAAATACACTGAACTTTGCGGCAGCTGAAAAGATTGCTGACGAACTTATCCTCTCCGACCCCGAGGACAGTGAAACACACTGGCAGAAGCTCCTCTGCGAATACGGAATCCAGTATGTATTAAGGGGCGGCAAGCGCTTCCCTGTCTGCAGAAAGAACGTCACAGATCTTCCTGCAATTACAGAAAGCGAAAGCTATAAGCGTGCTCTTCATTACGCTACACAGGAAATGCAGACTGCCTATATAGGTATGTCCGACGCTCTCAATGAAGCGGTGAACGTTTCAAAAAATGTATTTACACAGGATAAGAAATACGATATTTTCGTGCTTACACGTGAAGACGCCACAAATGACAGCGATTTTGACAGTGACCGCCTTAACCTTCGTTTTACAGAGAATTTAGGTTTCAATGTTTTCTTTACTCCCGAAACCTTAAAGGAAATGGATGAAATCGAAAAGGCAGCGCAGATTGCCTACGCTATTGAAAACAGCCGCATTATGCTTGCAGGCTTCAAGAGCATTGCAGATTGCTGCGACGGTTATCTCAATTATGCGGTAAACGGCTTTGCTGCACAGCTTAATGACGAAGAAAAGCAGTTATTCCCTATTTTCAACGGTGAAGCAATCTCTTTCCAGCAGCTTCCCGAAGCCCTTGTATGGCTTGACGGTGCATTTGACAGCACTGACGGTGAATTTATGAGAGAAATTTCCGATACAGTTGAGAAGATTCTTAAGCCTGAGGAAGCAGCAGTTGTTCCCGACGCTATCGTTACAGCAACCGCAGCCAACAAGGAAAACCTCATCAAGAGAGCGTATATGTTCCTTGAAGATGGTGAATTTGAAACAGCTGACACATATTTTGACAAAATTCTTGATATTGATATCGAAGAATCCAGAGCTTATATCGGTAAGCTTCTTGCTGAGTGCAAGCTTAAGAGCGAGGATGAAATACCCGACCTTCCCCAGACAATTACAGAGGATAAGAATTATATCAAGGCTCTCCGTTTTGCAACTCCCGAACAGAAGGCTCGTTACGAAGCTCTCAACGGTGCAATCGTAGACCGTATCGAAGGCGAAAAGAAGCGTATTTCCGAGGAAAGACAGCGTCTTGCCGCTGAAAGAGCCGAAAAGGAAGCTATCGAAAGCGCACGCCGTGCACGTCAGGAAAAGGAAGAACGCAAGGCACAGTACAAGCGCCGCAAGGAGCCCCTCAAGAGAACACTTGACGAGGTACGTTCCGAGCTCAATAAGACATTCCTTACTCCCAAGCGTAAGTCAGAGCTTAAGGAGCAGGAAGCTGTCCTTGAAAAGAATATCAAGGAACTTGATATGCTCTTCCCCGACATCTGGGACTGAGGCGAGCCGCCTCGGGCAATTCCGCCTTTTGCAAGGTCGGATAAATTTATAATAATAATTAACGGCGGAGTCGTAGATAGTACGATTCCGCCGTTTTGCTATGTTTTAATTCATTAATTGTTGTAGGTATAAAATTTCTTTTCCGCTATCGACGAACGGGACACGAATGTGTCCCCGAGGAGGCCGCGGAAAAGTGCCCTTTTTTGGTTCGTTTTTTGGGCAAGCAAAAAATGAACAAAAATCTGCACTTACATTTCCTTTAAAACACTTCTGTAATCCCACACATAAATCACGCCCGAAATAACCGTAAGCGCTGTGCAGATATACATTAAAATATCGCTGATAAGCTGAGTGTAAGCGAAAGCAATTCCGAAATCGCCCAAAGCGTGCAGTATCAGAATCACGCAGATAGCAACCATAGTGGAAGCGGTTTTCAGCTTGCCCCAGATGTTTGCGGCGATAACGATTTTCTCCTTGCTTCCTGCGGCTACAAGTCTGATTCCCGAAACCATGAATTCTCTTGCCACAATGACCCACACCAGCCATGCCGCTGTGTAGTGAAGCTCAACCATGCAGATAAGTGCGCCGATAACCAGCACCTTGTCAGCGAGGGGGTCAAGGAACTTGCCGAAATCGGTAATCATATTGTGCTTTCGTGCAATCTTTCCGTCCAGCATATCCGTAAGACTTGCAACAGCGAATATGATAAGAGCAGGCAGATGCTGTGAAAAAGCCATTGCCAGAACAAAAAACGGAACGAGTATAATTCGGAACATTGTAAGTTTATTTGCCAGATTCATAAATTAAAGCCTTTCTGTTATTTTGTATTATGTTTCAGGAAATAACCTCACCCAATAAGTTGTTATCAAGATTATCTGTAATTCTTACCTTGACAAATTCGCCCAGCGCAAGCTTCTTTTCGCTGGTGAAGTACATCATTCCGTCAATTTCGGGAGCGTAGGAAGCGTCTCTGCCGAAGAACATCTCGGAATATCTGTCATAGCCTTCCACAACCGCCTCGGTTTCTGTGCCGATTCTGCTGTTGCAGTAGTCGCCTACACGAACATCCTGCTGTTCCATAATGATTTCAGCACGATGCTCCTTTTCTGCGTCGGCAACCTGATTGGGGAAATCCGCCGCAGGAGTTCCGTCCTCCTGAGAGTAAGCGAAGCAGCCTAAACGTTCAAACTTAATCTCATGTGCAAATTCCGCAAGCTCAGTAAACTGCGCCTCTGTTTCTCCGGGGAAGCCTGTGATAAAGGTTGTGCGGAGAGTGATTCCCGGCACCTTTTCACGGATTTTCTTTATAAGGTCAGTAAGCCACTGCCTGTCGCCCGTGCGGTTCATGTCCTTTAAGATGTCACTGTCGCAGTGCTGTAAGGGTAAATCCATGTACTTGCAGATCTTGTCCTGCTTTGCCATTGTATCGAGAAGCTCGTCAGTCGCTCTTTCGGGGTAGCAGTAGAGCATTCTTATCCATTTTACATCAAGCTCGCAAAGCTTGTCAAGCAGCTCGGGAAGCATGATTTTTCCGTAAAGGTCCTCGCCGTAGCGTGTGGTATCCTGCGCCACGAGAATAAGCTCCTTAACGCCGTTCTTTACAAGTCCCTCTGCTTCTGCCACGATATTTTCCATGGTGCGGCTTCTGAATCTGCCTCTTATCTGAGGGATTGCGCAGTAGGTACAGCAGTTATCGCAGCCGTCAGCAATTCTCAGGTATGCGTAATGAGGGAGAGTGGACTGGAGTCTGTCCCCGTCCATTGTGTGGTCTTCGATATTTCCGAAATCAATAACACGCTCGTCCTTTAAAACACGCTCGATTGCGTCGATAATGTCCTGATTCCTGCCTAAGCCTAAAACGCCGTC
Organism: uncultured Ruminiclostridium sp.; assembly: GCA_964527695.1. GTDB lineage: Bacteria > Bacillota > Clostridia > Oscillospirales > Ruminococcaceae > Ruminiclostridium_E. The sequence goes on along the minus strand of CAZGRB010000096.1, from coordinate 974 downwards.
GATTTCGGGAAATTCCTCGTCCATCTGCTGCTGATAACGCTGAGCGAGACAGCCTGTAACAATGATTTTCTTGTTGATACCGTCGTTTTTGCGGCTGATAGCTTCAAAAATTTCTTCGATAGCCTCTTCCTTTGCGCTCTGGATAAAGCCGCAGGTATTTATTACAACAACATCGGCAAGCCCTGCTTCTTCAACAATTTTATAGCCTGCCTTGTGTATTTTTGCCAGCATCATTTCGGCGTCACACTGGTTCTTGGGACAGCCCAGAGAAACCACGCCGACCTTTATTCTTTCGTCCATTTGCTCTTACCTTTCTTTTTCAGGAATGAGAGTTTTCGGTGCAGCTCTTGCTGCTCGCCTTCTTGCAAAAGGCTTGCGGAGCGCAAGGCAGAGCCTCGCAATCTCTTACCAATTCTCTTCAAATTCTGTATTTTCTCTCACAAGAGAAACCGCTTTCTTAATATCCTCATAGCCATAGCCACGCCTTGCAAGGGCCGCCATGACCTTCTGCATTTCCTTCATACCCTCTGCGCCGTCAGCTGACAGCTTATCCATATATTTCTTTTCTATAATCGCCGTTATTTCCTCCACCATATCATCGGCAGAATAGCGGCTGAGGGCCTCGTCCGCTATAGACGGACCAAGCCCTTTCTGTATCATCATCATTTTAGCACGGCTTTTGCCGTATTTACGCACCTCGACATACTTTCTTGCAAGCTTGTCGGCATATCTTCTGTCGTCAAGGTAGCCGTACTCCGCCATCTGCCTGACAGCTTCCTCGCAGGTTTCCCTGCTGTAATTCTTTAAAAGCTTGTCTAAGAGCTCCTTGCGGCTGTAATCCCTGCCGCCCAGAAGATACATTGCACGTTTTTTAGCCGTTTCCAGTTCAGTTGCCATTATTAACCCATTTCGTCAATTGAAAATTCTTCAAAATCATCATCTGCGTCAACGACAACGCTCTTTTTCGCCTTTGA
>CAZGRB010000095.1:0-8432 GCA_964527695.1 uncultured Ruminiclostridium sp. | reverse complement strand
ACTTATCATATCACAAGTGTCTGAAAAAGCGGAACAAAAAACGTTATAACCTCGCCGGTTTACAAGGTTTGGGTAAGAATGAGATTATAAAAGGCGAGAACCGCCCGAGGGCGCTGCCCTCATTCCTCCCAATTATGCCAAACGTTCTGAACATCGTCATTATCTTCGAGTGTTTCTAAGAGTAATGTCATCTTCTTGATGTGGTCTTCGTCTGTTAAAGCTGTGTATGTGGAGGGAACTTTTGCGGGTTCGGCGCTGAGAACGGTGTAGCCCATTGCTGCGAGAGCGTTGCCTACCTCTGTTACGGTAGCGGGGTCAGTTGTGATTTCAACACAGCCCTCCTCAAATGTGAAGTCATCGCCGCCTGCTTCGAGGATATCTTCCATAGCCTTGTCCTCGTCAATTGTTTCATCCTCGTTATCGAGAACTACAATGCCCTTTGTGCTGAACATAAAGGATACACAACCTGATGTGCCGAGATTGCCGCCGAATTTATCGAAATAGTGGCGGATTTCGCCTGCTGTTCTGTTTCTGTTGTCTGTAAGGCATTCAACGATAAGTGCAACACCGTTGGGGCCGTAGCCTTCGTATACACAGTCCTCGTAGTTGGACTTTTCAGCGTCGCCGCTTGCCTTCTTTAAAAGTCTGTCGATGTTGTCGTTGGGAATATTGTTGGATTTAGCCTTCTGGATAAGCTGTGCAAGCTTGGAGTTGGAAGAAGGGTCTGCACCGCCTTCCTTTACCGCAACAATGATTTCACGGCTGATTTTGGTAAAAACCTTGGCTCTTGCGCCGTCCTTTTCACCCTTTTTTCTCTTGATTGTACTCCATTTGGAATGTCCTGACATAAGTTTTAACCTGTCCTTTCATTTATTCTGCTGTGTATGATTTTATTATATCATAATTTTTCCAGTAAAGATAGTAGCCGCCCATAAAATGCTGTATATCGTCAATTCTTATTCTGAATTTATCCTCACGCATTGCGAATGAATAAAGCACCAGCTGCGGGTCTTTGAAATACATTGCCTGTTCGGGCTGCATAAAGTAGTTCATACCGTAGTTTACACGCTTATCAATTGCCTCAAACAGCATTTCCTCGTCAAATTCTTCAAGCATATCACATTCAATTCCGCTTTCCATAAGTCTGTGATAAAGCTCAAAGGAAGCGTTTGCGGTTTCGTTTGTGGTATGTGCCGCTGTTACGACACGGGTCAGCTTTTCGGAATAGCCGTGCATATTCTTAAGGCCGAAGTTGAAGTAACGTTCCTTGGGTGAATATTTTGTCAGCTCGTTGAAGCCGTAGGCAATCCAGTGGCTGTTGAGGGTTTCGTAGTTGTTGTCAATAAAATAGTCGCCTGCTTTTTCTGCGGCAGTGAGATAACGCTTATCCCTGAGGAGTCCGTATGCTCTCAGCAGACCGTACATTGCTTCACCGTCGTAAAAAACAGTTATATAATCCTTATGTATCTGATAGTTTGACTTGTAAAGGGTGTGAATAAATCCGCCGCTTTCCTTCTGCATATAGAGAATGCCGTTTGCGGCAGCACGTATAAGCTGGATATATTTTGTTGAACCTGTGATTTCAGTATAGCTTACAAAGGCAAGGAGCGAAATGCCGTTTCCGCCTACATTAAGAGTACCTCTGTCATTCAGGAATGCAGTTGAGCCGTTTTTGTAGTGGAATGAAGCCTGAAGATAATCAAGCGCACGCTCAATCGGTGCTAAAAGGCTCTTGTCCTTTGTCATTTCGTACTGGAGAATAAGATTCCACACAGTACCTGCGTGCCTTATAATATTATAATCCTCAAGCTCCTCGTTGTCAATAGGGTAGTAACCGTAAACGAACTTGCCGTTTTCGTCAATCATATCTGCAAGATAACGGGAGGAATAGCCTGCAAGCGCTTCAAGGTTGTCCTTATCCATTTCATATTCACGTCTGCCAGCCTGACTGTATCTGCCTGTGGTAAGCTTGTAGGCTTCAGCTGAGTTATCCTTGAAATATCCCTGTGTTTCAAAGAGATAAAGGGTATCGGGGATTTCAGAAAGCTGCTTCTTTCCTGTTATGCGGAAATGCTTGTTTATAGCGTCAAGGTCAAGCTCTCCCGTTTCATATGAAAGCCAGCCGTTGCTGTTTATCTGTGCTTCGAGGACAGCTCTGCCGAAATAGTCGTTGAAGGCGATACCCTTGCGCATTGAACCGCCTACACCGTTTGTGTAATCAGCTTTAAAATCTCCATAGCTTATTTCTTCAATCTCTGTTACCACATCAAGCTTGAACCAGAGCGGAGTCATTTCTGTGGCTCTTGCCTTGGTATAGGCTCTTTCAAGGGCGGTTTCAAGCTTTTTGCCTGTTCCCCATACGGTTTTAGCCTGTTGTTTTCCATCAGAAACAGAAATAAATACAACCTTGCGGTCAAGCTTTTCAGCCTTGTCGAGGGTTTTCGTATCCGCCATAAGCAGGTCATAGACAGCTTCATACCTTACCTGATATCTGCTGTCCATCATTTTTTCAGCAAAGCCTGAAGCGGTGTTGGCAGAAGCTGTTACTGCAAAGCATGGCAGCAGCAGTGCAAAACTCAGTATTAGAGCGGTTATTTTCTTTAACATTCCGATAAAATTCCTTTCGTTATCTGTCGATATCAATGAAACCCTCACCGAGAACCTCATCAGCTGTGGCAGTAATAATGAAAGCTTTTGCATCATATTCTTTCACAATACGCTTTAATTTTACATATTCATTCTTAGGCACGGCGCAGCAGATTACATTCTTATCTGCTCCCGTATACACACCCTCGCCTTTAAGGTAGGTAGCACCTCTTGAAATGCTTGTTGTGATAGCCTTGCCGATTTCTTCCGCCTTTTCGGAGAAAATAAGCACAGCCTTGCCCTCTCTGCCGCCGTACAGGATATAGTCCATAAGCCTTGAGCTTACAAAGATAGCGATTATTGCATAAAGACCCGATTCAAGATTGCCGAAAGCGAGAATTGACACAAGCACCACAACGGCGTCGGTTATCATCATAATGAAGCCGAGACTTAAATGGGGCTTTGCCTTCTGGATAATCTTATTGATTATATCCGTGCCGCCTGTTGTACCGTCACGGTTATATACAATGCCCAGACCTGCACCCATAAGCACACCGCCGAATACAGCTGCAATAATTCTGTCGCCCACATATACAGGGAATAAGGAGCTTAAAAAGTCGGTACACAGCGTAGTTACCGCAACAGCAAGGACAGTTTTCGCCATAAGAGCCTTGCCCAGCCGTAGAAATCCTGCAACAATAAGAGGAATATTTATAAGACCGAATACAAGACCTATTGAAACCGTGTGATTGCTGAGATAGCTTATTACTGTGGCAAGACCGCTGACGCCGCCGGGGGCAATATCGTTGGGCGCTGTAAAGCAGTTTATGCCTGCGGAATACAATAAGGCGCCCAGAATAATAAGCGGTATATCTATGAGCCATTTTAAGGAACGCTTTGTCTTTGGCTTTGTTTCCTTAATCTTTGTTTTCTTCTTCATTGCATATCACCTCAAACAGCTCCTCAGCACGGCTTCCTTCGCCTATAAGGTCAAGATATCCGAACAGAACCTCGACTGCCGTTGCTCTGTGGTAGTCACGGGGGTTGCTGGATTTAGGGGGATTAAGCCCTGTGGCATTTCTGCCTCTTTTCAGTATATCCGTTTCTTCTTCGGTGAGTATAGGCAGTATTTTTTCATATGCCGCCGACTGAAAGGATGCACGAACCATTTGTACTGAAAGGCGGTGAAGCTCCTGTGAAGGACGGCTTCCGCCTTCCACTATTTTTCTCCGTACAAGTATTTCATATACGCAGTCACCGTAAAAGGCAAGAGTAAGCGGGCTTAACTGCTTAGCCTGTGATTTTGTCATTGCTTCCATTTATTTTCCTTTCTGCCATATTTACAGACGAAAAAAGTAAAAATCAAGGGACATTATCTCATATAATCAAATTCAAAGTCGAAGATTGAAACTGTGTCGCCCTCTTCAACTCCTGCGTTTTCAAGACCGTCAATAATACCGCTGTAACGGAGCACTCTCTGGAAATACTGCAGGCTTTCATAGTCCTCCATATTTACAGTGCTTAAAATCGGAGCAAGCCACTCGGCGTTGACGATAAAGTAATTTGCGTCAGCCTTTTCGATTGTAAAGCTGCGCTTAGCCTCGTTAATCTGCTCGATTTCCTCAAGAGTAAGAGGCTGTGCCTCATATCTTATAACGGGGGGCAGATTCTCAAGCTCAGCGGCAATTGCACCCACAAGCTCCTGCGTACCCATTGTTGTAGCGGCAGAAATAACAAAGAAAGGCAGTCCCTTTTCTTCAACATATTTTCTCAGCTTTTCAATCTGCTCCTCGGTAGCCATATCCGACTTGTTCGCCGCAACAATCTGGGGACGTTCGGATAATTCTTCGGAGAAGTTGCGAAGCTCTGCATTAATCTTTTCAAAGTCGTCGATGCAGTCTCTGCCCTCGATTTCCGAAACATCAACAACGTGGACGATAAGGCGGCAGCGCTCAACGTGACGTAAGAATGCGTGACCGAGACCCACGCCCTCGCTTGCGCCCTCGATAAGGCCGGGAATATCCGCCATTACGAAGGACTTTTCCTCGTATTTCACAACACCTAAAACAGGAGTGATAGTTGTAAAGTGGTAGTTTGCAATTTCGGGCTTTGCAGCACTTACAACGCTTATAAGGCTGGACTTGCCAACGTTCGGGAAGCCTACTAAGCCTACGTCTGCAAGAAGCTTCAATTCCAGTGTAACATCAAAGCTTTCTCCCGGGTATCCGGGTTTTGCAAAACGGGGGATTTGTCTTGTGGGAGTGGCAAAGTTCATATTGCCTTTACCGCCCTTGCCGCCCTTTGCAACGATAACAGGCTCGTCACCTGAGATGTCGGCTAAGATTCTTCCTGTGTTTGTATCCTTGACAATTGTACCTCTAGGAACATATATTACAGTATCAGGAGCTGATTTTCCTGTGCTGCGTCGGGCGGCACCGTTGTCGCCGTTTTTTGCAACATATTTCTTTTTGTAACGGAAGTCAATCAGAGTGGAAAGATTATCCTTTGCCTGAAAGACAATATCACCGCCCTTGCCGCCGTTACCGCCGTCAGGACCGCCTGCATTTACGTATTTTTCACGGTGGAAGGAAACTGCACCGTTTCCGCCATCGCCTGCCTTGATTGTAATTTTAACTATATCTACGAACATTCAGGATTTCTCCTTTCTATTACTAAAACAAAAGGGCGTGAGGCGTGCCGCCTCTGCCGATTCTGCCGTGCGGTAAGCAGGTGCAACACAAATCTGCACATTGCACGGCAGGCTGTACCTTTACTAAAACAAAAGGGCGGATATATCCGCCCTTGCTTGTCTGCCAATTATTCAGCAGGGTAAACGCTTACCTGCTTGCGGTCTCTGCCGAGGCGCTCAAACTTTACTGTGCCATCAACTGTAGCAAATAATGTATCATCAGAGCCTCTCATTACGTTCTTACCGGGGTGAATGTGTGTGCCTCTCTGTCTGTAGAGAATGTTGCCTGCGAGAACGAACTGACCGTCAGCGCGCTTAGCACCAAGTCTCTTGGATTCGGAGTCACGGCCGTTCTTGGTAGAACCCATACCTTTTTTGTGAGCAAAATACTGTAAGTTTAATAAAATCATGATTATTTTCCTTTCCGAGCTTTAACCTCTTTTACGGTTATTTGAATTGTTCCTTTTGCGTCGTTGGCGATTATCTCAAGATGCTTATGAAATGAAGCAATAACCTGTTTCGCCGCCATTGACATTACAGAGTCGGGGTCTTTCAGCACAAGGAGCACCTTATTTTCGCCGATTTTCACATCCGCACCTGCATACAAAAAGTCTGTGATTGTGTTAGCCGTCAGCATTACTGCCGATGTTACAGCGGAGCATACGATATCGTGTCCGTATTCACCTGCGCCTGCGTGTCCCGAAACCGAGAAGCCTACCAGCGCATCGCTGTATCTTAAAAATTCGGCCTTAATCATTTTACGCTACGATAGAGTCGATCTTAACCTTGCTGTAAGGCTGTCTGTGACCCTTGCAGCGCTTGGAGCTCTTCTTAGGCTTGTAAGTAAATACTGTGATTTTCTTGCCCTTGCCGTTCTTGATAAGAGTAGCCTTAACAACTGCGCCGTCTACGTAAGGAGCGCCAACCTTGATTTCGCCGTCTGTACCAACTAAGATAACCTTATCAAAAGTTACTTCGCCTTCTTCAACGCCGAGCTTTTCTACGAAGATTTCGTCGCCTTCCTTAACCTGATACTGCTTTCCGCCTGTTTCGATAACTGCGTACATATTTTTTTACCTCTTTTTTATAAACTCGCTATTCTGGGGCGGCGTTTTTTAAACGCACTTAAAAAAGCCCGTTATAAGCGGCTTTATTATTTTATCACAGCCGAAATGTTTTGTCAATAGATTTTTGCCCGAAAATTCAATTTTTATGCGGTTTTACCGCATTTTCAGTCATTTCAGCTGCCGAAAATGTGATTTCTGTGCTTTTCAAGACATTTAAGCAGCAACATTCCCAGCACTCCGCAGGAAATAACCTCTCCAATTCCCACTGTAAGCATTAAAAATGCAAGTCCGTCAGGCACTCCGTAAGCGTAGGTCAGTACAAAAGGTACTATAACTGTGTTTGACAGAATGGGCGGCAGAGGCGCAAGCCATTTTGACTTCTTACGGAGCAGATAAGTAAAAACTGCGCCGATAAGCGTTGCAAGACTGCCGAATATCACGTCCCACACAACCGCACCTGCAAGGATATTGGAGATAATACAGCCGATAAACAGCCCGGGGATAGCCGCAGGAGTGAAATACGGGAGAATGGTCAGCGCTTCGGAAAAACGCAACTGAATTGTTCCGTTTGACAGTCCCATCATGGAAGCAGCATAGGTTAAAACGACGTACAGTGCCGCAATAATTGCGGCATGGGTGATGAATAATGCCTTGTTGTTTCTTTTCATGTTAAATTTTACTCCTTAGTTTTGATTTATTGCATTATGCAAAAGCGAGGATGGTTACGAACTCGCTGTGTGCCATGGAACTCAGCCGTTCAGCGCACGCTTTCCGATATCCTTACGGTAGTGTGCGTTTTCAAAGCTGATTTTATTTACAGCCCCATAGGACTTGTCCAGTGCGTTCTGAAGCGTATCTGCGGTAGCTGTGATACCGAGAACACGGCCGCCTGCTGTAAGGTACTTGCCGTCTTCCAGCTTTGTACCTGCGTGATATACGAATGCTTCACCGCTGTCAAGCTGACCTTCTGGGTTAAAGCCGCTGATTTCTAAGCCTGTGGGGTATTTTTCGGGATAGCCGCCGCTTGCCATAACTACGCAGGCGCAGGCTTCCTTCTTCCACTTTATATCAAGGCCGCAGAGCTTTTCTTCCCAGATAGCTTCGATGATTTCCATTAAATCGGTGTCGAGAAGAGGGAGAACAACCTGTGTCTCGGGGTCGCCGAAACGGCAGTTGTATTCAATTACTCTTGCGCCCTTGGGAGTGAGCATAAGTCCGAAATAGAGACAGCCCTTGAAAGGTCTGCCCTCTGCCGCCATTGCCTTTATTGTGGGGAGGAAGATATTTTCCATACATTCAGCGGCAATTTCTTCGGTATAAAGGGGGTTGGGGGCAATCGTACCCATACCGCCCGTGTTGAGACCCTTGTCATTGTCGTAAGCGCGCTTGTGGTCCATGGAGGAAACCATAGGCTTTACAGTAACGCCGTCTGTGAATGCAAGAACGGTTACTTCGGGGCCTGTCATAAATTCTTCGATTACGATTTCGCTGCCGCTCTTGCCGAATTTTCCGCCTAAAAGCATGGATTCAACCGCTTCCTTGGCTTCGTCAAAGTCCTTGGCAATGATAACGCCCTTGCCGAGAGCAAGACCGTCGCACTTGATAACCGCAGGGTAGCTGTTCTGTTCCTTTACGTATGCAACAGCTTTTTCAGCGTCTGTAAATGTTTCGTAAGCCGCTGTGGGGATGTTGTATTTCTTCATAAGAGCCTTGGAGAACACCTTGCTGCCCTCTAAGATTGCGGCATTGGCACGGGGACCGAAGGTTTTGAAGCCGTTTTCGTTAAGCTTATCAACCATGCCGAGCACCAGCGGGTCATCTGGAGCTACAAAGACATAGTCGGGCTGAAGCTTCTTTGCAAGCTCAACCATACCGTCAATATCGGTAGCCTTTACGGGGTGGCATTCCGCAAGTGTGCTGATACCGCCGTTGCCGGGTGCGGCATAGATTTTGTCAACCTTTGTTGATTTTGCAAGTGCGGCGATAATTGCGTGTTCGCGTCCGCCGCCGCCTACTACTAAAATGTTCATTCTTATTCGTCCTTTCTGTATTTCTGATTAATAATGGAATCTGAAAATCTCTCAAAGCAA
>CAZGRB010000094.1:0-8510 GCA_964527695.1 uncultured Ruminiclostridium sp. | reverse complement strand
TAAACACTGTCCATCATTGCATAGGGCAGCTCGACGGAATTGTAAGAAGCAAATTCCTTGGAGCCTGTAAATGTGTCATAAGTGACGCCTGCAGGAAGTGCATAGCTGTTTTCGTAAAAATATGCTGTACTGCCGTCCGATAATTCAACCCCGTCGGAATGGGTTATTCCATAGTAACTGTCAACAAACAGAGTGGAATAGAATCTGTCAACACCGAACAGGGAGTAAAGCACCTCCTTGCCCGAAAAGCCTCCTGCGTCAACCTTGGAATACAGCGAGACGGAGTCCTGACCGCAGCGCTGCATAAACCTCATATAGTCGCTGTTCGGAACGCTGATGAAAAAAGCAGGCTCGGCTATTCCGAAGCGCAGAGCGTTATTTATATAAAGGTCTTCGCCGTAATATGCCTTTCCTTCGTTTTCCTCGGCTTCATTTTTCAATTGCTCCATTGATTCTTTATCAAAAAGTCCGCCGCTTCTGTCAAGTACAATAATTGAACAGTCGTTATCAAAATTGCCTGTTCTTCCAAAGGAGTTTTCCTTGTGTTCAAGCTGCGCCGCAGTCTGAATTATGGGACTGTCCTGGATTTCATACAATGTAAAATACGACCCGTTTACATATATAACACCCACAAAGGCATAAACAACTGCCAGAGCCAGAGAACCCGCCGCTCTGAACTTCTTTTTTGACCCAAAACAGATCATAATCACGGAAACGCTTACCGCAATCAGCATTTCGGGAATGATTCTGTAATTTTTCGCCGCAATTGCCGCAACTGTTCCCAGAATCAGAGCCAGCAGAGCAATACTTCCCACAAGAAGAAGCACTATACTCTTTCTGAAGAATGCACGCTTAATTGCCGCAGCAGTACGGCTTACAAGCCGCATGAACAGCTTTCTCAGTCGGGGAACCGCATTGACAAGCGCCATTACAAAGATAAAGATTATGGCAAATTCTTTTGCTTTTATTAAAAATCCAAGGGCATATGTAATAATTACAAACAGGAACATACCCCGTTCCGTGCGGCGCATCTTCACAAATTGCGGCATATATGACACCGCCATAAAACACATAAGCGCAGCAGGCGCAAAGCCCCAGCGGCATAATTCGTACTGGAACGCATTTAGTCCGTACCTTACAACAGGCAAAGCTGTCATCGCAAGCATTACAAGGCTGTGCACCTTTTCCTCCCTGCCTGCCCTTGCCGAGGTAAACATATACAGGAAGCACGGAATAACCGCAGCGCATACGCCTGTGGAGGATTTGATAAGCGAGCCGTTCAGCGTACCGTCAAGATATTGAAAGGACGGAATCAGCAGGCTTAATATATCAATCTCACTGCCTGATGAACGCATACCTGAAAAATACCCCGTAATGAAAAAGATGTTGGGCAGTATGGATATGACAACGCCGACCGCCGTGAGCAAAGCTCCCCTCAGGAAATATTTTCCCAAGCTTCTGAAATAATGACCCTTGTAAAGGAAATACACCCGTATTGCCGCAAATACAACAACAAAAGGAACGGTATATATAAGAAACGGAATACCGTTAAGGGCAATCCATGCCGTCGAAAGCACGAAAAGAAGCCAGCCCCTGTCTGTAACAATACGGTCAATTCCGATAATCATAAGGGGAAAGGCAATATACATATACAGAAAATGCTGATTCAGTCCTGTGGTATAGAAAAAGTTTCCGCAGAATATATAAAATACCGCAAAGAAACCGCCCCACAGCATATTTTTTCTGAAATGCCTGCAAAGCGCCATAAAGCTTATGCCCGATAAATAGGAAAGCAGAACGGTGCCTGTTGCATAGAAAAGAGGAATGCCTGATTCGGGGATAAATGCGGACAGGATATAATACGGCAGAAACGGCACAAACATCATTGTGGTTGTAGAAAGAGTGTCGGTGCCATAGAAAAACTCAAAGTTAATCATGGGTATCTGCGGATTGCCGCTTTTTACGCTTTCAATAAAGTCAATGACATTACTGCGGAAATCCAGCAGGTAGGGATAATACTGACCTATACCGTCAGCACCCATGAATGTCCCCGTGTCAAGCATGGCAGGAAGCATTACAATCACCGTGTATATCAGAAAAAGAACGGTATATACCGCCGTACCCCACAGAAAAGCCCTTTTCTTTTCCGCAAGAATATATGAGGATAAATCCGAAAGCTTTTTATTAAGAACTGAAAAAATATTCACCTTATACATTCCTCTCTGTAAAGAATTTCATAAATATTATACTATAAAGGTCTTTTTATGTCAATTACAGACTTGCAATAATAATTTTTATGATTTATACTGAAAATAATGTAACCTTTTCATTATTTTACCTCTCTTATTCTGTGAAAGGCGGTGATGAATGTCCATGGATTCAAAAATCATCGGGTTGTTTTTCAGCCGTTCGGAAGAAGCGCTTACCGAGCTTTCCGCTGTATACGGAAAGCTGTGCAGAAAAATTGCCTACGGAATACTTAAAAACAATGAGGATACCGAAGAATGTCTCAACACCTCATATATGTGCCTGTGGAACAATATACCTCCGCAGAAGCCTGCCTCACTTCGTGCATACCTGTGCGCAGTTGTCAGAAACAACGCTTTTGCCGTTTATTCAAAGAACAGGTGCCGTTACTGTGAGGACTCCTTTGACGAACTCAGCGGAATCATTACCGACAGCCGTACCGTTGAGGAGCTGTCTGACGGTGCAGAGCTTGCGGTGTATTTAAACGACTGGCTTGAACAGGCAGAGGAGAAAAACAGGAAAATCTTTATGGCACGCTACTATTACAATATGTCAGTGGCGGAAATTGCCGCTAAGCTTTCCATGAGCGAATCGGCGGTAAAAACAAGACTTTCCCGCCTGAGACAGAATCTTCGCACATTTCTTTCGGAAAGAGGGGTAAATGTATGAAAAACAAAAACAGCCACGAAATGTGGAAGAATGCACTTACACAGACAGATGAAAAATACATATCAGAAGCGGCTGAGCTTGCGCCCGAGTCGGAAAATATCAGAATCAGCCCTGCAAACGAAAAGAGCGGCACAGGAAATTTAGGCTTCGTATTTGCGGCAGCGGCGGCAGTTATCGTAAGCTTTATCGGCGTAGGCTTCTTCCTTAAGGGAACGGGCATCGAGCCGCTGTCTCCGTCATCGGGCACGGTGGGAGAGAGCAACACGGAGGAAAATGATGCACTCGTCACCGACATAAGCGGCAACGGCACTATGACCACAACAATAATTATGAACGACAGCGGCGAGATAACCACCGTTATCAGCAGAAGCGATGCCGTGGAGACAACGATTGCTCTTGACGCTGAAAAACGCGCAATGACTCTTGCCGATGTAGTAACCCTGTCTCAGAAGGGTGACAGCCTTACGTGGAGCAACTTCGACTCCTTTGAGGGCAAGGAAACAGGCAGCGGACTCTATATAATGTGCTATGAAATAAACGACGAATACATTGTAATGGTAGGCGGAGTTTACGAGGAAAAACCGTGGTATATAAGACTTGTCCGTAATTTCGGAAAGGATAATGAAGAATATATAGATATCCGCACCGATGATGTGCTTGATTTCCTTAGCAACCCCACCACGCCCGTTGGCGGATATTACACCGTTAAGGACAATGTGCTTTATATAAGCGACGCCGTTACGGTAATCCCTGCGTATATGTTCTCAAAATCCACTGATTTTACTCAGGTTTCAATCCCTGCGAGCGTTACAAAAATCGGAGACTATGCCTTTGCACACAGTGCCGTCGAAAACATTGTCTTTGAAGGTACGGTTGAAATCAGCGATTACGCATTTGCCGACTGCAAGAAGCTGAAACAGATAGCCTTTCTCGGCGATATCAGGAATATCGGAAACTACGCATTCTCCGATTGCTCTCTTGAAAATGTAATTCTCCCCGATAGCTTTACAAATCTCGGTCAGCACGCTTTCCTGAACAATAAAAATATAAAAATCACATACTGCGGAAAGGTTTACGATAATGACAGCCTTTATGCCCTCGAGCTGGCAACCACTGAAAACGCTATCCGTAATCTTGAACAGCTTGTAAGCGGCTCAACCCTTAAAATCAGCGAAGGCACAACAAAAATCGAAGCTCACGCCTTTGAGGGGCTGGATAACTTTACCGAGGTAATAATCCCCGAGGGCGTTACCGAAATAGGCGACTATGCCTTTGCTGAAACTAAGGTAAAGAAGATTACTCTCCCCGAAAGCCTTGAGAAAATCGGCGACTATGCCTTTTATATGTCCACTCTGGAGGAAATTGTCATTCCTTCGGGAGTAAAGGAAATCGGATACAGCGCCTTTGACCGCTGTCTGAATCTGAAAAATGCAACTCTGAACAGCGGCCTTGAAAAAATCGGCGAAAGAGCCTTTATGCTGTGCGGTATGCTCTCGGATATCGAAATCCCCCATACCGTCACCGAAATAGGCAATGAAGCATTTATGGGTACAGGTCTTTACTCCGTTACAATCCCTGCAAGCGTGACAACTCTCGGCTCAGGTGTGTTCTCAAACTGCATAATGCTTGAAGAGGTTGTTTTTGAGGGTAGTATGAAGGATATCCCCGAATTTTGCTTCAGCAGCTGCACCGCACTCAGAACAGTAACACTCCCCGAAGGCGTCCGTGCAATCTACGCAGGCGCATTCTCTTACTGCACTTCCCTTGATATTGTCCTGCCCGACAGCGTAAAAACAATTGCCGACAACGCATTTGAGGGCTGCACCCAGTTTGACGGAACGTTCAAGCCCTCTGACTTTGACCCTGATACAATGAAGCCTGCAACAACCGATGATTTCACCCTTATCCGCCCCGTTGACAGCACATTCATAACCACTGATTACAGCGGAAGCGGTGACGGAGACCACGAAGGCATTGACTATGCAGGGGAATTGGGCGACAATATATACGCCGCCGCTGACGGAATTGTCACAGCCATACAAACAGACTATGAGGTTGGCGAAGGATATGGTAAATATATAATTATCGACCACGGAAACGGCTTTACCAGCTTTTACGCACATATGGACAGCATATCGGTAGAAATGCTTGACGAGGTTTCACAGGGAGATATTATCGGCAAAATGGGCAGCACAGGCTGGTCAACAGGCCCTCACCTGCACTTTGTATTAGCCAGAGACGGTGCGCCCGTTGACCCTCATATCTATCTAGGCGATCCCATTCAGCTGATTCACCCTGTGGGCGACGTTTATCCCGAGGACGATATTCTTTTCGGATACGGCGAATATGAGGGACATAAGGGCATAGATTACGCAGGTGAAAAGGGACAGGAGATAGTCGCCGCCGCTAACGGCACGGTAAGCTTTGCGGGCTGGAAAGACGGATACGGAAACTGCATCATTATCGACCACAGAAACGGCTATCAGACTGTTTACGGACATCTTGACGAAATAAAGATTCAGGTGGGCGATAAGGTAACCACAGGTCACCTTATCGGAACAATGGGCAGTACAGGGATTACCACAGGCGCTCAGCTTCATTTTGAACTCTTAAAGGACGGCGAAAACCTCAGCCCTGCGGATTATATGAATTAATAAACAAAACAAGAGATAAAGGCAGAGCCTTTATCTCTTGTTTTTAGTAAAGTATGAAGTTGTTATTTTCCCTTTTGCTCTGATTGATTCAATTGCCGTATTTAGCTGCGTCAATAGTAATGAGCTCAACCACAGTTGAAACACCCGAAATCTTGTCCTCAAACACCGCATACAGAATAGCACCCTTAAGCGGATTCTTTCTTGTAATTGTAATCACGCCGTTTGTATAGACTACAGAAACCGCATTTGCCTTAGTATAGCTGATTCTGCCCGATTCAAGTATTTTAAAATCATTTTCCTCTGCGTCAACCGCATATATTTTAATCTTATCGGTTATAGCGTAATCGGGATTTGTCCCTGTATATTTAAGCTTATACATTACCTTGTCGCCGACATTTACAGGCTGTTCCTCATATATAGCTTCAGCGACAACGCTTCCTGCATCTACATTATTGACGAGCTTTATTTTTAAATCCGCATCCTTTGTATTATAAGCCTGTCTGAAGGTTATTTCGGCAGTGCTTGCCTTACCGTCCTGCAAAAGTCCCTTTGCGGTTATTTCCGCTTTAAGCAACTCTTCATTTTCATCGGTTATTTCAACGTCAAGAGCTTCTTTATACTTATCGTCTATTTCAGCGAAAAACGGTATAAGACCATTTTCTGCAGATGTAAGAAGATTTGTATTGCCAGCCTTTACAATCGGCTTTATATAAACTGTTGATGTTTCGTTAAGGTTAAGGCTGATACCGTTTATTTCCGATTTGCATTCTGCGTCCGAATAGAGCTTTACCTCTGTTGGCGCCGCCAACACCAATACGGGCAGGCACGCATGACCTGTAACATGCTTGTTGTTGTCAATGCTGAAAATGTGAACATATACATATCCTGCATTGCCGTCGCTGTCAAGCATCATATTTTTACCTGCGGTTACAGTTATCTTTTTTGTTTTAGCGTTTATTTTCGCACTTGCACAGGCGGAAGCGATTTTGTCTGCAGTAAGCTTTCCGTTTGTTACGACAGGTGTTTCGGCGCTTGAATAAACACCAATTAAATATTTCCCTGTAAGTCTGAGGTCTGTGTATGCTTCGGCAACTCCGAAATTTACTTTTGCTGTGATTTTATCTTCAATAAGCACATTCTTTGCGGGTGCGCCGTTTACATACACCTTTGCTTCTTCAAGCTTTTCATCTTCGTTGTAATAAATGGTTTCATAAAATTCGCCCGTATCGTATTCAGCTACATTTACTGTCACAACATCTTTAACATCTCCTGCAAAAGCTGTGATTGTAACTTTTCCTGCACTCTCGCCTGTAACGACGCCATAGCTGTCAATATCGGCAACAGCGTAATCTTCTGATTCCCACTCGATATAATATACTCCCTTTGTCGCTGCGGAAAGCATATAGCTTTCACCTACGCCTAAATATATTTCTTCTTCGATAATATCTACCGTTGCGCCTTCAACAGACGCCGCAGGTGTTTCAGGCTTACAGGAACAGCTGTCTCCGCAGGCACAGGTATTATCCTCAGCAAATGCGGAAAGCGACAATAAGACAGAAGCAGTACAAATTATAAATGATATTTTTAATAATTTAAATAAACCTTTCATATTATTACCTCCTTGCGCAACCGGATTAACAGCTCCTCCTTCTTGTCGGAGCGCAGACGCTGTAGGCAGACACACACAAAAAACTGCCGAAGCGGTATATCTGGTTGTTTACCTGAATTATACCACTCGTAATGACGATTGTCAATATTGTTGTACGCAATTTGAGTATTATGCAAAAACAATGCCTATAATTATTGTATAATATCGCTAATGAAGCACTTAACAGGAGGAGGCAATATGGCTTTCGGCGACAGACTGCTTGATTTACTGGAGGAAAAGGATATTTCCCAAAAGGATTTTGCGGCAACACTCAACATAGCACCCACAACACTGAATGGATATATTAAAAATAAGCGTCAGCCTGATTTTGAAATGGTTAAAATGATTGCGTGCACCCTGAACGTTTCAACGGACTATCTGCTGGATTTTCAGGGCAACGGCTTTAATTTCAGTGCCAGAGAGCTTTCCCTTGTTTTGAAATTGCGAACACTCAATAAATCCCAGAAGGATATGATATATGACCTTGTCTGTCTTACCGCAAGCAGAAACAAGGAATCCGAAAACGAATAGTACAAAAGCAGGCTGCTGTTAAAACCAGTAACCTGCCTGTTTTTGTTGACATTTTTCCATTTATAGCATATAATGTAAAAGCGAGATTTTTACCGAAAGGAATTTACATAATATGATAAGCAATAACATCTTGGAAGTTATCGGACATACACCCCTTATCCGTCTCAACCGTATGGTAGACGAGGACAGTGCGGAAATTCTTGTAAAATTCGAGGGACTTAACGTAGGCGGCTCAATCAAGACCCGTACAGCCTACAATATGATTATCACAGCCGAAGAACAGGGACTTATCAACAAGGATACCATTATTGTGGAACCTACCAGCGGCAATCAGGGTATCGGACTTGCCCTTATCGGTGCGGTAAAGGGCTATAAAACGGTTATTATAATGCCCGATTCCGTAAGCGAGGAGCGCAGAATGCTTGTCCGTCATTACGGCGCGGAGGTTGTTCTCGTTCACGACGCAGGCAATATCGGCGAATGTATTGACGAATGCTTAAGGACTGCACAGCGTATGAAGGAAGAAAACCCCAACGTATTTATCCCCCAGCAGTTTGAAAATCCTGCAAACCCTCTTGCCCACAAGCACCATACAGGTCTTGAAATCGTAGAGCAGGCAGGAAAGGAAATTCACGGCTTCTGCTCGGGTATCGGCACAGGCGGTACAATCAGCGGTATCGGTGAAACCTTAAAGGCGCTCTACCCTGCTATTGAAATCTGGGCTGTTGAGCCTCAGAATGCGGCGATTCTTGCAGGCGGCA
>CAZGRB010000093.1:4152-8546 GCA_964527695.1 uncultured Ruminiclostridium sp. | reverse complement strand
AGGATATATGTACCGATACCTGCTTCCTTGAGCTTGCGGTAGTTTTCAACAGTAGTAGCGGCGATATTTACGTTTACTCGTCTGATAGCGCCGTTCTTGTGGTTTATGCTGTAAATAGTCC
Source organism: uncultured Ruminiclostridium sp. (assembly GCA_964527695.1). Lineage (GTDB taxonomy): Bacteria > Bacillota > Clostridia > Oscillospirales > Ruminococcaceae > Ruminiclostridium_E. The sequence continues at coordinate 8,425 of CAZGRB010000093.1, read as the reverse complement.
TGATACATTCGAGAATGTACTCAATAGGGTTATTTACAGGGTCTTCGCCTGCTTCAATGGCAAGTCTCTTGTGTCCCATATCCTGAAGTGCGATAACTTCAGCCTTTACTTCTTCCTGAGTAAGCTTCTTACGGGCAATACTCTTGTTCTTCATGTGGTAAGGGCAGTAAACACAGCCGTTTACGCAGTAGTTGGAGAGATAGAGAGGAGCAAACATGACGATACGGTTACCGTAGAATGCCAGCTTGATTTCTTCAGCGATTTCAGCAATACGCTTGTTTACATCGAGGTCGTCGCAGGCGAGAAGAACGGAAGCCTCTCTGTGTGTAAGCCCCTGACAGACGCAGCCGTTGCCGTTTTTCTGCGGACGTGCCTTTTCGAGAATGGAATTAATAAGCTCCATATTGTTTTTGTTAGCTTCTGCGTATTCGAGAGTTTCGAGAATTTCTCCGTCGTGAATAAATTCTTCAGCCTTTAATGATTTGGGATTGTAATTTGCCATTTTATTTATGTCCTTTCGTATTAATTTACTTTTTAAAATCTCCTCGGTCTGTTACAACTTCAAAGCCTATTTTTTTCATACTCAGTGCAAGATTATTTACAGCCTCAGCCGCTTCATCTCCTGTGCTGATTTTGCCGTTATACAACATATATTTTTTTCTTACGGAGACAGGGGAAAGGTTGGGCATTACAACGTTTGCACCCGATAGGATGCCCTTTTCACGTCCGCCGTTCATGATAGTGCCCAGCGCCGTAGTGGCAGGGAGCAGGATTCTGGGATGTATAAGCCGTATGATTGACAGCAGATAACAGGTCATTTCCGCTGTTCCCGCAGGAAAGTCCCTGAACGGCGTATCCTTATGGGGGATAAAAGGACCTATTCCGCACATCTGAGGTTTGAATTTCTCGATGAATTTCAGGTCTTTTGCAATATTGCGGTTTGTCTGGAAGGGAGAACCCACCATAAAACCGCAGCCTGTCTGAAATCCGATTTCCTTCAGATTTCTAAGACATTCCATGCGGTTATCAAAGGACAAATCTTTTGGGTGAAGCTTCTCGTAATGCTCCTTATCGGCAGTTTCGTGCCGCAGTAAAAATCGGTCTGCACCTGCTGTAAAAAGTCTTTCATAGCTTTCACGGGTACGTTCTCCGATAGAAAGTGTGATTGCACAGTCGGGGTATTTCGCTTTAAGCTTTCCGATAACCGAACACATAAATTCGTCCGAAAAGCTTCCGTCCTCTCCGCCTTGCATTACAAAAGTGCGGAAGCCCAGAGCATACCCCTCATCGGCACATTCGAGAATCTCTGCTTCAGTAAGTCTGTATCGGTCACAGTTCTTGTTTCCTCGTCTTATACCGCAGTAAAGACAATCATTTTTACAGATATTTCCGATTTCGATAAGCCCACGTATATAGACTGCCTTGCCGTAGTGTTCTTCGCGGACAGCCCTTGCTTTTTCAGCAAGAATTTCTGCCGCTTCATCGGTTCTGTTTTTTATGAGATATTCGTATTCGTCAAGTGTCAGGCTGTGAGTGTTTTCCAGCTTTTCAATTAATTCTAAAATTTTCTTATCCATTACCTTTTACATTCGAGTAAGCGGTTTTGACGCTTATACCGCTCAGCTTTCCTATTCTGCCCGACATTGCGGATATTGTATCCTGTGGTGCGTCAAGGGCAATGCTTACGATATTGATGTTTTTTTCACGGTAGGGAACTCCCATTCTGCCGATTATGTAACTGCCGTACTCGTGGAGAATGGCATTGAGTGCTTCGGTAGAATTTGTATCTTCAACGATAATTCCCATTACCGCTACACGTGTTTCCTTGTTTTCTGTCATAGCTTTTTCCTTCTGAATTATGGTTTGAAAAACGAAAAACCGCACCATTTCTATAAAAAGGCATAGAAAGGCACGGCAATATAATATTCATTATTATGCTGTCGCCTTTCAGTCAGAAAATCTTTCTGTCAGGTTACAGTTATATTATACAGCTTTGTCGGATAATTGTCAATAGGAAAAAAACGTAAGCTTGACAAATATATGACATAGCAGAAAAGAGGAAATTTTATGACAAAATTTGAATTGTGGAAATAATAAAAGGTATGAACTTTAGTTCCTGCCTTAAAAATTTTACTTAACCAGTATAAAATCCACAAGTCCGGCGCTTACATCTGCCTTGACACACTTGACCTTAACCTTATCGCCCATGGTATAAACCGTGTTCGACATAATCTCTGCAAGTGCGATACCGTCACGGGTTTCATAGTTGCCTACAGGTAGTGACATTACATCGACCTTACCTTCGACCGTGTTGGGAAGTTCTACGAAAAATCCGCTTTCGATAATGCCTGAAATATAACCCTCGAATTCTTCTCCGATATGGTTTCTCATATATTCCGCCATATAGAATTTTTCGCAGTCGCGTTCCGCCGCAACAGCAATAAGCTCGGTATTGCTTGCACGGTTGGATGCTGTCTTTGCGAATTTGATATATTTCTTCTGTAATTTATCGAGGGCAAGTCCGCCTGCATAATCCGATAATATTCTGTGAATGGAAAAGTCCGCATAACGTCTTATGGGCGAGGTGAAATGAGCATATTCCTTCATTACAAGACCGAAATGCCCCAGAGGTTCTTCGCTGTATTTCGCCTTCATCATTGAACGAAGCACAAGATTTGATACAACTCCTGCCTTTTCGCTGTCCTTTGTTCGTCTGAGCACAGCTGCAAGGTCAGAAGCGGTGCTTCTTTCGTTAATACCCTTGGGGTCTTCTCCTAAGTTCACAAGTGTCTGCTGTAAATTCATAAGCTTATCAGGGTCAGGGGACTCGTGAACACGATAAACAAAGGGGAAATTCTTATCCATAGCCAGCTTTGCGGCACAGTTGTTTGCGCAGAGCATGAATTCTTCGATTATTCCCTCGGAAATACCTCGTGTGCGCTCTTTTATATCGCAGCAGACTCCGTTTTCGTCACAGATAATCTTGCTTTCCTTTGAGTCAATTTCAGGAGCGCCTCGCTGAACACGGTTTTCCTTAAGAATTTCAAAAAGTTCGTTCATGACAGGAATTTGCGCGATAACTTCAGCATATTTTGTTTTAAGACTCTCATCCACATCGCCTGCAAGGATTTTGTTCACTTCCGCATACACACCCTGAACACGGGAGTGTATAACTGTTTTGACAAAGCGGAAATCGGTGATAATACCGTTTTTATCAATATTCATAAGGCACGAAAAGGCAAGCCTGTCAACATTGGGATTAAGTGAACAGATACCGTTTGAAAGCTGCTTCGGCAGCATAGGAATAACCCTGTCGGCAATATAAATGCTTGTACCTCTCTGATACGCTTCCATATCGAGGGGAGTGCCTTTCTTTACGTAATAGGAGACGTCAGCAATGTGAACACCGAGAGTAAAGCTGTCATTTGTCTTTTCAATGCTGATAGCATCGTCGATATCCTTTGTATCTGCGCCGTCAATAGTGAAAATGGGCATATTACGAAGGTCTTCACGACCTGCGATTTCCTTTGCCTTGATGCCTGCTTTTTCTATTGCCATAGCCTGGTCAATAACCTCGGAAGGGAATTCCACGGTAATGGCCTTTTCATCAATATAAGCGTCAACCGAAACCTTTGCGAAGCCTGAATTGCCGTAAACCTCTTCAATATCAACGGTAATGTCGCTGTGGTGTTCGGCACGGGTATTAATGGAGAATTTAACCTTGTCACCGTCCTTGATTTTATTGCCGTTCCATCGCACAATTGTCAGAGGGTCAGCAACAAAGCTGTCGGGGCGGAGCTTGAGCTTTCCGTTTGCATCAACAACCGTACCGATAAGTGTATCTTCCGTCTCCTTGCGGATAATAACAACCTCAGCGGTATCAGAATTATGGTTTTCGTCCTTGAATTCTGTGATTCTTGCAAGAACTCTGTCGCCGGGAACTGCGCCCATAAGCTCTCTTCCACGGACAAAAGCGTCCTCATCGGTTTTTTCGTTCCTTATGAAGCCGTGTGAACGTGCAACTCTGACGACAGTGCCCTCAAAGAAATATTTTGCGCCCTTTATCTTGAGATTGCCCTTTGAGCGGTAAATTACGCCGTCACGGATAAGCGCCTCGACTACGCCGAGGACACGTTTCCTGTCTTTTTTTGCTGTACCCAGGAGCTGAAGAAGCTTACCTTCGGTAATGCCGTCCTTTTTTGAAGCAAGAAGTATATCTATAATTTTTTCTCTGAACATATGTTTCATTTCTGTCATCCCTTTCTGTTTCCGG
>CAZGRB010000093.1:0-4142 GCA_964527695.1 uncultured Ruminiclostridium sp. | reverse complement strand
TGATAATGCAATGAATTATTTTTCAAAATTAGTTGACAAATTTGAAAAATAATTGTATAATGAATTGATTATAAGTATTGATTTACAATGAAAAATGTAGTATAATATGACTATTCACATAGTCTTGAAAGGAATATAAAAATGGCAAAGAAAAAGGTAGACGGAATTTCTGTTGCGATTGTGGTTCTTAACGTTCTTATCGTATGCGTTATTATCACACTCTGCGCACTTATTTACTTATATATGAGCGGTCAGCTTGAACAGACCGATGTTTCCAATTTAGGTCAGGAAAACGTTGAAGAAGCTGTAATTACCACGACAGCTATTACAACTTTGACACTTGAAACCACAACTTCCGAAGCTACAACAACCACGGAGATTACTTTTGAAACTACCGCGCCTGACGGAGAAGATGATACAGTTACTGCAATCGAGGTTGACAGTTATGATGAATCCTTCTTTGTAAATGATCTGTTTATCGGCGACTCTATAGGTACAGGACTCCTGAATTACGGCTACCTGAACAGTAATCAGGTATATGCTCAGATAGGGCTTAACCCTGAATCCGCACATTCTACCGAATACGACGGATATACAGCTGTAACCCGTGCTGCAGAGCTTCAGCCCAAACGTATTTATGTAATGCTTGGCTCCAACGGTCTTGCTTATATGGGCAATACTTATATGGTTCAGCAGATGCAGACTCTTATTGAGCAGCTCAGAGAATCCTGCCCCGAAAGCTATATTTATGTTATTTCCATTCCTCCCGTTACAAAGGCACACGAAGCTGAGGGTCAGGAAACAATGGCAATGGTAAACGGCTATAATATGCTTCTCAAGGGAATGGCTGATGAAATAGGAGTTATTTATCTTGACTTATGCTCCGAGCTTCAGGACAGCACAGGTTATTTCTCCGATACATACGCAGAGGCCGACGGACTACATTTCCTTGGCGCGGCGTATAAGAAAATGCTCAGCTTTATACAGAAATCAATACAGGGCGAATAATGTGTAAAAAAGAAAGGAACAAAAAATGAAAAAGAGAATTTTTGCAGCAATGTTTGCCGCTTTATGTTTTGCAACAGCATCCTGCGGAACTGAAACAGATACTCCTGTTGCAACAGCGCAGGAAGAGGAATTTGAGGAATTTAATATAGCAGCAACAGATATTACTAATGCTGTGCTTGCTGAAATTCCGATAAATTCTGCTATTGAAAAAAGAAAAGATGATCTTGAATTTTATTTTACTGAACTAGATGTTACTGGTCTTACAAGTTCATCCTATTATATGTGTGCATCAGGAGCATATCCTGATGAAATTGCTGTATTTATATTCGATACAGCTGAAAATGCAGATAATGCAAAGAGTGCAGTTCAGGCTCGTCTCGATAAACAGATTTCCGTTTATGAGTCCTACACTCCTGAAGAGATGTATAAGCTTGAGGATGCCATTGTAGAAGTAAGACAGAACATTTTTTTCTATGCTGTTACCGAAAACAACAGCAGAGCACAGGAGATTTTTGACAGCTTTATCGGTTAATTTTTAAGGAGGCAGTTATGCCCAGTGAATGTCTGGTAATTTCATTGATATTATGTATACTCGTTTTTGGTTTTTTCCGTGCAGGACGGAAAAACTGGGGATTTGCGGTACTTCCGCTGACTGTTATACCTACGGTGTGCGGTCTTGCAATGTATACAGTAATTGACATATTGAAGAAAAGTTATGATGCTGTTCTTCCTGTTGCACTTGTGCTTGGTTCTCTTGCGGTAACCTGCATATGGATAGGAATGGCAAGTATGATTCTTATAAAAACCAGGAAGCTTCGTATTCCGTATGTTGCTGCCACGGTTGCTTTTTCAATATTGCTGTCGTTTATAATTCTTTCAAAATATCATATTTTTGATGTAATCTGATTTTAAGAATTTAAAATCCCGCAGCTTGCTGATATGTCTCTCAAAGTGTCTGACTTTTGGAGACATATCAGCAAGCTGCGGGATTTTTATGTGCTTTTCTTTTTATTGCTTCTTATGAAGAGAAGTTTTGCCCTTTTCCTGTTATAATCATCAATAATCTGTGTGATACAGTGGCTGCCGCTTTTGCTGTCAAGATGTATAACCTTTACTTTTCTGCCATAGTTTTCTTTTCTGTCCAGTAATGCAACTGGCATCTGTTCTGATGACACCTTTACCGAAAGTGCAAGGGAATTACCGTTAAGCGGTGCGTCGGTTATAATTCCTGAAAGCTTTTCGCTATTAAGATAACCGAATTCCTTATCTGTACATCTGGGTGATGAAAATATAATCCGTGGTTTTACATCGGAAGCAGATAACTTGTTTTCGCACAATGCGGAAGTGTATGGATTTGCGGAAATAACCGAAACTGTCCTGAAACGGGATTTCATTGCTGCAAGCTCTGCGTTCGGGTCAGAGGAAATATGTTCAGCAAGCTCCCGTATTGACTGAAGCATAAGCCTGCTGTCCGAGCGTTGGATGAGCGTTACGGGAACATATCGTGAAACCGTCTGCAGGTTTCTTCTTGAACCGATAATATGAATAGGACAACGTGACGCCGAGGAATATCTGTATATTTTAATGAACAATTCATCATCAGCATGAATCCTGCCTGGGAAAATCATACAGATAAGAAAGGGATGACGTGTGGGAGCTGCAAGAAGCTTGTCAGCGTTTGCTTTTGTAATAAATACGGTTCTGACGGATGCTGAGCAGCTTTTCATTATATTGCGGCATTTTTCCTTATCGCCGCAAAATAATACATAAGGTTTTGCCATTATGTTTTTATCACCATATCGCTTGGAATCGGATTCTGCGTTACAGTAGTATAGTCACTCGCAGTGTTGATACCGAGAACAAGCCAGTCAATTTCGCAGATTGATTTGAAATTAAGCTGCTGCCCCTTTTCAACCATTATATTGTAATCCCTGTTCTTAATTTCTCCTGTAAACACATGAGCTTTTCCTGTTTTTACGTAATCGTAAAGCTTTGAAGAAATTGTTTCGGTTCCATCCTTGCAGTTTGCGGAGAAATCAACAAGACGTGCTGTTCCTGCCGCAATGCCGCCGCTATGAACAGAAGAAACGAAGTTTTCGGCTTTTATGGAGCGTACCGTGTCTACAATGAAAGTGGATGCGTTGAAAAAGAAGCCTGTAAGATACTGAGTAGGAGCAATTTCAGGCAGATTGCAGGAATTTGCAATTACACGTACGCCGATTTTTTCACAGTACTCAGCGGCATAGTCGTTTTCTGTATAGCACATAATGATATCGCAGCCCTGAGAAACCAGATTATCAATTGCTTCCTCTATTTTTTCCTCGTTATCCGACCATACCCAGTTGAGACGTACATCAGTCTGAGCGCCCCATATTTCCTTTGCTCCGAGAACATAGGAGTTTACAATGCCGTACACGTTATAAGAACTGGGGTCTGCAATGATTCCAAGTGTGTTTGAATCGGTGTTATATGCAGCCGCAATACCGCAGACGTTAGCTGTCTGGTAAAGTTCACCGCCGAAGCAGGAAATATTACTTCCGCTTGTTTCACCGCCGAAGCTGATATAGTATGTATCGGGAGAAGATGAGGCTTCTTTCTGGATTGAGTTAGCGAATTTAGAGCTGCATGAAATGATTATATTACAGCCGTCATCCTGTAAGACACGCACAGCTGAGGGAATTTCCGAAACAAGTACATTTTCAAGATAACAGGTTTCAACGCCCACAGTTCTTTCCAGCTGGTCTCTGGAGCTTTCAAATATAGTTGCTGTACTGCCGTCATTTACAGAGCTATTGTATATGAAGCCTACCTTATAAATTATTTCCTCTTCAGGTTCTGCCGCTATCATATTTCCTTCCTCATCTGTGACAGGTGTACCGTTTTCATCGGTTACTGCAGTAAGGGCAGGGTCCTCCGTTGCGGTTGTCTCTTCGGGATTGCTGTTGCATCCGCCTGAAACAGCTAACAGAATAAAAGCCATAAATACGGAAATGCCTTTCAAAAACTTTTTCATTTATAACATTCCTTTCGGTATGAATTGAACATGATATAATTATTCAAGTATAATTATATCACATTTTAAAAAAAAATACAGTACTTTTTTAAAAAAACACATATTTTTTATAAAAATATTT
>CAZGRB010000092.1:0-8609 GCA_964527695.1 uncultured Ruminiclostridium sp. | reverse complement strand
GAATAGGTGAAAAATTCAAGTGTATGGCGTATTGTACCACGGACATTCATACCAACGTTAAGCCCAAGAACTTCAAGACCATCACGGGCTTTATTGAGCCTGTCACCAATTTGCGGCTTTTCGTTATTTTCATAGTCGGTAGTCATATTTTTGTGCATTACCTTTAATGCAAAATTATTATACAGAATATTGAAGCCGATAAAGCCCTGATAATTGCCCGCAGCATCGCTAATCATACGGCAAAGCATACCGCCGATAATAAGCGCAAGACATATTATGAGAAGCCCTGTATTTCCAAGCCCCTCTGTCGCAAGCTCAACGATATATTTATCCGTAAATGTGGCACAAAGACGCTGGATATAATAGGAAATTGCAAACGCAAAACAGGTAATTATCATCATCTTGTCAATCTTCCATATTTCACGGAGAATGTATATTATATTCTGCCATACATTATACTTTCGGCTTTTTATTTCCGCACGATAACGTGTCCAGTCCTCTTTCTGCTGTTTTCTGCTCCATTTTGTTACTTTTACCATTATATTTCACCTCTCATAAGAGTTTCAAAATCAAGTCCATACTTTTTTGCAATAAATGACGCATCGCTTTTTCCGTCAGGGTGATTTCTCACTACCTTATAGAGCCTGTTTCCTGTTATTTCATCTGTAAGTACGGTTAAGTGGTCTATTTTTGATTTGCAGTAATCAAGTCCGTTTATAGTATCGGCACAGTCTCCGATTTCGTGAACGTGGGTTATAAAAATTCCCCGACAGCCTTTTGCGCTCATAGCCTTCAGCACCTCTTCCGCTATGGGAACAGCCTCAGCACCGTTTGTTCCCGAAAGTGCCTCATCGCAGATAACAAGAGTATGTTCTCCTGTATATTTCATAAGTTTGCTTATCCTGTCACATTCTTCCATAAAGCGGCTTTGTGATACGTCGCTATTTTTCTTCTGAAAATGCAGTAATATTTCATCACAAGGGCTAAGCTGTGCATACTCGGCAGGAATGTATAAGCCGAGCTGGAAAAGTGCCTGACAGATTGCTACCGAACGGGCGAAAAGGGTTTTACCGCCGCCGTTTGCACCGCCGAAAATATATATCATTCCATTTTCATCAACAGAAAAGTCGTTACCTCTCATGTGATTATTATACAACACAAATTCGGGATAGTAAATCTCTTTCAGCACACATTTCTTTTCTTCCTTGTTGCATACCTTCGGACGACAGACGGGATAGTTCATATCCTTTAAGGTATAGAAAAATTCTGCCGCCGCAACAAGAAAACGCAGGTTTTCATAATATCGCATAAGGAAGTTTATTTTTGATTCTGAATACGCCTTTACGGCAGGTTTCCAGGATTTCAGTGATGATTTCAACAACTTGTGAACGGCGGTATTTACCGTGGATTCAAAAAGCTGCTTTTCTTCCTTTGTAAGAATTTTAGGCGGAACAGACAAGGGGGCGGCGCACTCATAAGGGTTGTCACTCATATCAAGTCTGAACAGCTTATCTATAACGTTACCTGAAACGAAAACCTCGTTATTAAGGCTTACAATTCCCGATTCTATGGGACGCATAGCGGCGTCTATATTCACACCTACGGTTATGCTTTTAAGCTCGGTTATAAGCTGCATATTTTCAGGGAGCTTTGCCTTTATGCCCTCATATTCATCACTGCTGTGAATTTCATTTACAGCTTTCTTTATTTCAGAGAACATTGCGGAATTAAGCTGATACTTATTCATGTTAGTATAGAGATATTCCACAAGTTCGATATATGTATTCAGGTCACGGACAGAGTATAGATTTTCTATATCGTCCCTCGCCATAGCACTGAATTGTCGCAGCTCTTGTAACATCGAAATCTGCGGCATAATCTCCTGCATTGCGTAGAAGAATGTGCGGTCGGACAGCAGGTCGGAAAGTGCATCAAGGCGGTAGTTTATAGTATCAATATCAGTTGTTAAAAACCTTTCAAGATTAAGATAACCATGTCCGTCAAAGGTGCTTTCCTTTATCTTGATAAGCATTTCAATGTTAAGCTCTTTTATAAAATCTGTGTTCATACACTCACCTCTCAAAGAATAAATGTTCCGATAAATTCTGCTAAAAATGCTCGCTCGGGGATTGCTACAAGGAAATTTACGATTGTTATTACAGCAAAAGCTATGTAATAAAGCTTCATTGAATAGCCCATAAGCCGCCACAGTCTGCCCATAAAGACAAGAGAATGGTAAACCTCATACGCAAAAATCGGCACACCTATGTAGGAAAAGACATTGTAGATAAGCAGAATTGAGAGGTGATAAATAAAGCCGTGAAATAGGAAAGTCAAGAAAATACGTTTTCTCGGAATTGCAATATAACGAGGACCGTTAAAATATTCCTTAAGATTTTTGCCTGTAATTATCATTGTATAATCACCCCATTTGTGATTATACAATAAAAAAGACCGTTCGTGTTGATTTCGGAACGAACGGTCAATATACGGAACGAATGGTCGGCGAGCCGCCGAAGGCAACTCCACCATACTTTTTTAATTCAAAGACTGCTATTGCGGTTCAAGCAACTTTTTCTGTTAAAGGTATCATTATCTCGGTAGCAAATATGCCTTCCTCATTCTGCCGATTGACATAGCCGCCGTATTTTTTAGCAACCCTGTCAATTCTGAACAGACCATAGCCGTGTAGCTTCGTCGAAGACGATGCGTCCTCCTTTGTGGAAAGGTAAGAGCCTTTTTCCTTGCGCACCTTGCCCGCCGAGTTCTGTACTGAAAGATAAAGCTGACCTTTCAGCTTGCCGATATAGACACGCATAAAGCGTTCTTCTTCGGGGAGAGTGCCACAGGCTTCAACTGCATTGTCAAGCATATTTCCAAGCACTGAGCAAAGCTCCACATCACTCATAGGAAGTGTTTCAGGGACATTTGCCTTGACATTAAGCTGAACATTCATCTTTTCCGCCACATTCAGCTTGCTGTTTAGGATCGCGTCAGCCATTACATTACCTGTTTTAATTACGGTATCAACAGTGTCGAGGTCGTCTGCAAGCTCGTTAAGGTAGTCGGAAAGTCCGTCGTAATTCTCTTGCGACAACTGGATTTTCATATTGTTGATGTGGTTGCGGTAATCGTGCCGCCAGCCACGCACCTGACGATACATATTCTGAATTTCACGCACCTGCTTTTCGATAAGCTCGCTCTGAAAACGTTCAATGCGGCGGTCTATCATATTGTAGAGGGTGCGGCGGAGCAGGAAGAATCCTACAACGCAGAGTGCTGCGAAAAGTATTATTGCGCCGATTATGATTGCTATTTTCATACCTTATCCTTTCGTATAGAACTGAATAAATTTTTCATTCACATCTTTATAAAGCCGCCTTGAAAGCGGAATACTCTCACCGTTATCAAGCACAATATCCGTCTTTCCGATACTCCTTACATACCGCAGATTTACAACATAAGAACGGTGACAGGAAATAAAATTGGAACTAAGATTACTGCTGAAATTGCCGATACCTGTTTCGCATATCAGCACCTGCTCTTTAGTGTGAATATGAGTTTTCTTGCCCACAGCCTCACAGTACATTATCATATCGGGGGAAATGTGCAGTGTCTTATCCTCACACTTAATTGTGATTTCATTTTCGGGAGTGTGACGTTTTATATATCTGTCAAGAACAGAGAACAGCTTCTGCTTGTCCACAGGCTTCAGAAGATAATGGAGCGCCTCAACATCGTAGCCGTCATTCATATAATCAGAATAGCCCGTTATGAACACTATCGGGAGCATATCGCTTTCACAGCGCAGCTTTCTTGCAAGTTCCATGCCGTTAAGCCGCTTCATCTCAATATCAAGCAAGAGCAGGTCGCAGGTCTTGTCGGGATAGCTGAAAAGAAAGCTTTCCGCACTTATGTATTCGTCTATGGCAAGGGCGAAAGGCTTGTCCGCAGACCATTCATCAAGCAGACGGCGGAGCTCCGTTATCTGATTTTCGTTATCATCGCATATTGCTATTGTAAGCGGCATAACAATCACCTCGGTAAGTTCTTTATGGATAGTATAGCATAGTTTTAAAATTAATTCAACACAAAAAAACAGTCGCCACTTCGTGCCGACAGCTTCCCTTATTAAACAAAAATAGTTTTGCCAAGCCGTTTATACGGCTTGGCAAAACTATTGTATAAGCTTATTAATTCGCATCCTGCGTTAAGGATTCTCATAAACTCATCACCTGAAATAGTTTCATTTTCGCAAAGAAACCACCGAAGCTATTGAAGATTATTTCATCAAATGCCATATAGCTTAAAAAACCTCAAAATCACCGATGTATTCCATATTGACTTCGCTGAGCGGAATATATACAGCTTCTGTTCCCCATGTATCTTCTTCATTTTTATACATAATCAACACTGTCAGAATATCATCTTCTGTAAATGAATCTGCATTAATATCAGCATCTGTATAATAATGTAAAAGACTGTATACCGAAGCGTCTTTCAGCACGTCAGAACCATAATCAGTCCAGTTTTCGCCCAATATATCGCTCACAGAAAGCGGTTCAAGAGTCTCTGTGTCAAGCCATGCAGTAATATCAGCTTCAACAATGCCCGTTGTAAGGTAGTATGTATTGCCCTTCTTATACATTCTTAACAGTTTAGTCCATCTGTCAGCGCCTAATTCATATCCGAATTCATCTTTGAACACCTTTGCGGCAGTTGTATATGCCTTATAATAAAGCTCGCTGCGTTCCTCGATTTCTTCATCGGTGTGATAACGGGAGCTTTTTACATAAGGAATATAAATCCCGTTTTCAACCATATAATCCATTTCCCATTCGGTATAATTATAAGTATACACTTTATCCTCGCCTGCAAAAAGCTCCGACATATCACGATACTTGCCTACAACCATAAGGTCGTATATGCTTTCGTCATAGGTATAAACAAGATACGGCGAATCATAAAAATATACATTATCCTGAGGAAGCCATATCCAGTCGATTGTAAACACCTCGGGCGTACCTAAAAGACCCGAAAAATCTATCTTCTGGTCAGCATTCATTGCAGGGACATAATCGCTGGTGATAAAATCGGAAACAGCATTGTTAAGTGCGGGAACAAAGTCAACGCCCTCATAGAAAAGGTCCGAAAGCTTCTCGATTTTTTCGCCTGTAAACAAATTATAATTAAGGCTTACCGCATAATCATAGCTATAATCAGGGTTGTAGCTGTAAGAAATCGGGTCATAAAGTTCTTTACTGTAATCGCAGTAGCCAAGCATTATGGAAAGATAGCCGTTGCGGCAGGACGTATAGATTGAGATACCGTCTGTCTGCCTCAGGAATCTGGATCCTGTTGCATAGCCCGAATTCACATACTTATCATCATAGTAAATCCTTAGGGTATCGATGGCCTCACGTATATCTGCATTTATTCTGTCCTGTAATTCAGTGTCTGCGAGACAGTCCAGCACATAGTAATTTTCCTCATCATGCAGATACCCGGTAATAGCTACTTCGCAATTTCCCTTGACGTACTGAGCATCGGGCGTATAATCCGCCGCCTTTGCTTCTCCTGTTCCTACAGCATCATAAGGCAAATAGCTGTCCGGGATTTCCATACCGTTTACAGGCAGATAACCGCTTTTCAGCACAGCATTCTGTCCTTCGTCGGACACCGCCCAGTTTATGAAATCCATTGTATTTTCGTCTGCTGTATCGGGATAAATTATGTAGGTACAGCTTGAAAGAGGGTAGCTTTCGTCAGCCATTGTTGCCTTTGTAGGCTCTGTTCCGTCAACAGCAATGAACTTTACCTGATTTGCATTTGCGTACATCTGCGCCGCATAGGAATACACGGAATAGCCGATAGCACCCTCGGAATTATCATAGGTTGCGATAGCGTCCATAAGTCCGCCCATACCTGCTGCAACATACTTGTTTTCAGGAGCTTTAAGAGGAGTATCACCCATAAATTCTGTCATATAGTTCTGACTGCCTGAGTCGGTGTTGCGCTGATATGCAAGTATAGGTAAATCCTTACCGCCAAGCTCTGCCCAGTTGGTGATTTTACCGCTGTAAATGTCCTTTATCTGCTGGGTTGTAAGAGTATCAACGGGATTATCCGCATTTACAACAAATACAAAACCCTCTTTTGCCACAGGAACGGCATTCAGCGTTACTCCTGCTTCATCTGCCATTTTCTGCTGTTCGGCAGAAATCGGCACGGAGAGAATAAGGTCAACCTCTCCGCTTAACAAGCGTTCAAAGGATTCGTGAGTTTTGGTGTGTGCAACAAGCTCCTTGGCTTCATTATATGTAATACCAAGCAGTTCGGCTTTCAGCCCCGCTTCAAGAGGTATCGCCGAGGTTGAGCCGTCCATAAGGGGCAGTTTTTCAGCAGGGTCAGCTTCTTCTGCGGCAGTGGCAGCTGCGGAGGTTGTAGTTGTCGCTACGGTTGTGGTTGCAGCTGCAGATGCGGTTGTAGCTGCGGTTGTGGTCGTTAAAGCTGCTGAAGTTGTTGTCTCGGTTGCTGCTTCAGGTAAGGTGTTACTGTTACAGCCTGATAAAAGCATGGTTATTGCAAGAATAAGTGATATTTTCTTTTTCATAAAATCCCCTCACAGTGTCATTTATTAATTTAATTATATCACACCGATTAAAAAAGTCAACATCTAAAAGGTTACAATATTATTACAAATTTTTCTGAAAAGGTTACAAATTGTAATAAATAGCGTACAGCCTTAGAAAAGCGGATGATTCCGCAGAAATTATGCCGCTGTAACCTCTGCTCCGTCATAAAGCTCCGCCGTACTGCTTATAACAATTTTCTCACCGTAATTTATCCCCGACACAATCTCAAAAAAGCCGTCCTTCTCTTTTCCTGTCATTACCTGTGCCAGTCTTACAAAACTGCGCTTTGTGCCGTTCTTTTCGGCAGAATACAGAACAAATACACCCTTTTCAAGCTGTTCCGCTGAAAGAGCATCTTTTTCTGTGTAAAAGGTCTGTGTTTCACCGTTGCCGTCTGTAAAGGTTTCCTCAAAGGTGTAGGTTACGGGACGTGAAACAGTTACCTCAGGGAGCCTTTCGTTATGAATCGTCTCTGAAAAAATTGAAAGACAAAGCATTGCGGTAAAAAACACAGCGGAAATTATAATCAATAGCTTTTTGCTCATAATATTTCACCTAATGTCAATCCATTTTCTAAGTTTTCATTGAAAAACAAATACAGCAACAGTACGGGAATTATAAAGATAACTGCCGCCGGGAACAGCACCTCACCCTGATAATTCTGAGCATTCGTGATAAACACGGACAAGGTTTTAAGGCTGTCGCTTTTAAGAAAAAGCACAGGCTGCTCTACCATATTCCAGCAATCAGCAAAGGTGAACAGCACTACCGCAAAAATACACACTCTCATCTGCGGTATAACAGATGTCAGCATAACACGGATAACCGAGCTTGTTTCAAGGCGGGTTGCCTCAATGACGGAGTTATTGATATTTTTCATATACTGGTGCATTACCACAACTCCGAAAGGGCTGAAAATCATGGGAAGGATTATGCCGAAGGGCGTATCTATAAGCCCCATATCACGAAGCCCGATATAGTTGGGCAGAATAGTCACCTGCAAGGGCATCATCATAAGTACAATATAAAACGTGAAAAGTACGCTCTTTCCCTTGAATTTTGCCTGTGAAAAGCCGAATGCACAGGGGATAATTACCACAAGTTGAACTATGGTAATTACTGCCGCATAAATTATGCTGTTCCAGAACATAGGATAGAACACAAAACAGTCAAAAAGCAGGTCGATATAGCCTTGCAGTCCATTTTGAAATGAAAGCAGAACGGTTGCAGTTACAGGAAGAATAAAGACAACCGCAAGGACTGTTAAAACAACTGCCATAAGCTTTTTCATTGTCTGTACCTCCGCTGAACTGCCATTCCGCCTATGACTATCAGAAAGACGATAATTGATGTCAGAACCGCACTTGTGGCAAGGCTCTGATAGTCAAGCTTCAGAAAGTTATTGTTCATATAATACTGGAGTGTGTAGCTGTGGTCGGGCGGATAGTTGGTTCCGTAGTAAAGATAGCTTTCCTTGAAGATTTTAAAGCTGTTTACAACAGATAAAAGCGTTGTGAAAAACACGGTGGGCATAATCATGGGTATTGTTATCTTTGTGTGCAGTATAAAGGTGTTTGCTCCATCAAGCCTTGCTGCTTCGTAAATGCTTTGCTCTATCGCTGTAAATCCCGCCGTAAAGAGGACAATACAGATACCCGTGTTCTTCCAGATAAACAGCAAATATATAGGCAGAACAGTTGTATCATTCTCAAAAACGCTCCGCCAGATAAGCACAATACTTGCCGTAGGGATTACCATAGGCAGAACAAATGCGAACCGTGTTTTGCGTACCGATTTTATGCCGTAGGACAGCACCAAGGATACTGCAAGGGACAAGATAATCAGAACAGGAACGCAGATAATTATTAACAGCAAGCTGTTTTTCAAGGCAAGCTGAAAATACTCGTTTTCAAGCGTTTCTATATAGTTCTGCAACCCCACAAAATTACGACGGAACTGGTTGTCAATCAGGGA
>CAZGRB010000091.1:0-8618 GCA_964527695.1 uncultured Ruminiclostridium sp. | reverse complement strand
GTCAATTCTTCTGACAATTCCTGTTGCTTTCATATATCAATATCCTTTCACGGTATTTTTTTCGAAACGCTGTGCGTTTCTTTAAATCTATTATTTACGCTTATGGGGTTTTATACTTTTAGATTTAAAAAGTTCAGCATGTTGAATTTGATATATTTACCAAAAATGATGAAACTAATAAATATTTGCATAAAGTATCTTATCCTGCACTCTCGTTCATACAATCAGTTTAATTATATCATGCCATTCTTCCGTGCCTGAAAATTTATCAAGAATAATACGAACTTCGTCTTTATCTGAGCTGAGAAATTCATTCCATACTGTATAATATTGACTTTTCAAGCACGATAGTGTATCATATAGGCATATCATACGGAGGTAAGAATTTATGAGTAAGCTTTGGTATAACTCCCCGACAAACAACTGGAACAGCGCACTCCCTCTCGGCAACGGCTTTATGGGTGCCATGTGCTTTGGCGGAACAGTTTTAGACCGCTTTCAGCTGAATAATGACAGCGTATGGTGGGGCGGTTTCCGTGACAGAATAAATCCCGATGCAAAAGAAAATATCCCCGTTATACGTCAGCTTATCCGTGAGGGTAAAATCCGTGCGGCGGAGGAGCTTGCAAACGAAACCGTTGCGGCAGTTCCCGATTATCAGAGCCACTATGAGCCGCTTGCAGATGTGTTTTTTATTCCCAAGGGTGATGAACGCGTCTATTTCCTCGGACTTCGTGATTACTGGAGCGGACAGCTTAATTGCATTGAAAATCTTCCCGATTATAAACGTGAACTTGATATAGAAAACGGCTTACATACTGTAAGCTATAAAAAGAATGGCACATTCTTTCGCCGTGAGAGCTTTATCTCCTATCCCGACAGAGTAATGGCGGTAAAATGCGATGGCACTCCACTGCGTATTATTATGGAACGAGGAAGCTACTGTGAAAAGGTGTATAAGCTGTCTGAAAATACTCTTTGTATGGAGGGACAGGCAGGTGCAGACGGTGTAAAATACTGTCTTGTTATGCGTGCTGTAAATGCAAATCCGTATATAAAGGGACGCACTCTCCATTGTGACGGCAATGCGGAAATAATTATAACCTCTCAGACGAGTTTTTACAGTGATAACTACGTTAAAGAGGCTGTTGAAATTCTCGACAGAGCAGAAAAGCTGGGATATAACGAACTTAAAAAGCGTCATACTGCAGATGTTTCAAAGCTTATGAACCGCTGTGTTCTTGAAATTGAATGTGAGGATAAAAGCAGTATTCCCACAGATGAAAGACTTGAGAGAATAAAGAACGGCGGTGAGGACATCGGACTTATCAATCTCGCCTTTGGGTACGGAAGATACCTGCTTGTTTCTTCAAGCCGAGAAGGCAGCCTGCCTGCAAATTTACAGGGAATATGGAACGACAGCTTCACACCCGTATGGGACAGCAAATACACCATAAATATCAACGCGCAGATGAACTACTGGTGTGCTGAAAACACAGGTCTTTCAGAGCTTCACAAGCCCTTGTTTGACCACATAAAACGAATGGTGCAAAACGGCAGAAATACTGCGGAAAGAATGTACGGCGCAAGGGGCTGGATGGCTCATCACAACACCGATATATGGGGCGACTGCGCGCCGCAGGATACATGGCCGTCGTCTACCTACTGGCAGATGGGCGCGGCGTGGTTGTGTCTGCATATTTTTGAGCATTACCGCTATACAGGTGATAAGGACTTTCTGAAAGAATATCTCCCTATAATCAAGGAAGCTGCGCTTTTCTTTGAAGACACACTCATTGAAAACAGCAATGGACAGCTGGTTGTTTCACCGACGACCTCGCCTGAAAATCCATATCTTCTTCCGAATGGAGAAAGAGGAAATCTCTGTGAGGGTGCTTCAATGGACGCACAGATACTGTACGAGCTTTTCAGCGGACTTATAGAAACAGGAATGCTTACCGAGGAAGAAACTATCCGCTATACCGCAATACTTGAAAAACTGCCAAAACCGCAGATTGAGGCGAACGGTACTATTCAAGAATGGGCAGAACCCTATGAAGAAATAGAAATAGGCCACCGCCACATTTCGCATTTGTTTGCACTCTACCCGGGAAAACAACTTTTCGACTGCGACAACAGCGATGAACTGCTTATAGCCGCAAGAAAAACCCTTGAACGCAGACTTTCAAACGGCGGCGGTCACACAGGCTGGTCAAGAGCGTGGATTATAAATATGTGGGCAAGACTGGGTGACGGCGATAAATGCTATGAAAATATTGTTGCTCTTTTGAAAAATTCAATGCTCCCGAATATGTTTGATAATCACCCTCCTTTTCAGATTGACGGGAATTTCGGACTTGTGGCGGGAATTGCTGAAATGCTTATGCAGAGCCACAACGGAAAAACCGAACTGCTTCCTGCACTACCTGAAGTCTGGAAGAACGGTAGGATAACAGGGCTTCGTGCAAGGGGTGGTGCTGTTGTGGATATTGAGTGGAGAGACGGCAGATTATTCAGCAGTAATATTACACAACAATAATGATACAGCACCAAATATTCACTTTTCAGGTTTGATATTACTGAATTTGTGCGGTCGGAAGATAATGTTATTGCCGTAAAAGTAAACAACGCACCAACAGATTACATTGCCCCCATAACCGATCAGGGCGACTTCACAAAAATGGGCGGTATTTATCGTAATGTGAAGTTAATTGTCACCGAAAAAGCGCATATTGATATGCTTGATTACGGCTCATCGGGTATATATGTTACGCCGAAAAATATTACTGCTGGCAAGGCGAATATTTGGATGACCTTCTCGGCGATAAATATCCTGACATAAACTCACTTGTGAGAGCGATTTTTATTCCCGAATAATGTCATATTGCAAATTGCGCCATTTTGTGATATAATTCAACTAATAAAATCACGCAAAAAGAGGACAGATTATGAAAAAGTTTATTTTACCCGTAATCGCCATTGCGGCGGCAGCAATCGTTGCAGTAATCATCGCAGTTACTGCAGGCAATAAAGAAGATGTATACCGTCTTATCAAAGTCAACAGCTATGAAGGTTCGGTATATATTCATCGTGAAGAAACAATGAATGCTTTTGAGGGGTTACAGCTTATTTCCGAGGACAGTGTTGAGGTAGGAGAAGCTTCCCTTTTAGAGCTTATTGCAGACAGCGACAAGCATATTGTAGCAGAAGAAAATACTAACTTTGTTATTCATTCCGTAGGAAATGAAAAAAGCGGCAATATCACCATTGACCTTTTATGCGGCAAATCGCTTTTTACTATTGAAAATAAGCTTCCTGACGGCTCGGAGTTTATGGTGAACACACCTAACGCTTCGCTCAGCGTAAGAGGAACAATCTTTTCTGTGGAATATTACCCCGAAGAAATGAAAACCGTTATCGAGGTAATGGAGGGCAAGGTTCTTGTCACATACAAGGGCGGCGAAAAGCTTCTTGAAAAAGGCGATATAATTATCATCAAAGAGGTTGACGGAGAAATTCAGGTTGAAACCTTTGCAGGAGAAGCAGATGTTGAAGCGATTAGCACGGTAACCACAGAAATAACTACAACCACGCCAACAGAAACTACAGCTGTTTCAGAAACCACAACCGTTTCAGAAACAACCGCAGAAGAAACAACAACTGCTGAAACTACCGTTTCCGAAGAAATAACTACTACCGTTACAACAACCGCAGAATCAACAGAAGCCGTAACAACCACAACAACACCCGTCACCACAACCACAACTGCAAGCACTACAACAGCGGCTACAACAACTAAGGCAAAGACCACAAAAGTGACAACGACCAAAGAAGAAACAACAACTACATCCAAGGAAGATATTGTTGACGAAAATCAGAATATTGGTTATTTGAGCATAAGCAGATACTTTCAATTAACAGGCGATAACAACTATCAAACCCTTGAAGCTGACTATTATACTATTGCAACATCAACTAATGAAGAAGGAGGGGCTCACACGAATCATCTTTTAGGAATGACTGCAAATGTTGAATTATACAATGATTCTTATAATGTTTATATAGAAAGTCCTTATTTATCCGATGTTCTCAATGAACTCAAGCCATACATAGAATCACATATTGATGAAATAAATGAGTTTTTTGAAGAAAACAAAAACGATGCAATGAAGCAATGCAAAGAAGAGAAAGAGCGTAGTGTTTTTAATTACACTTATGCTAGTATGGATATAGACTGGCTGCCAGATACAATCACAATCAAAAATGAAACAGGTTCATACCTAATGAATATTACAAGACAAAGCATAAACCTTGTGCCTACTTATTGTTCGGTCGAAGATGCACCTTCAACAAGCAGTCTGATTTCGGATTATTTCATAATTGCAAGCCCAAGTCCTTATATAGAAGGCGATGTAATGTATTATATTGATAATGTAAATATTGGTTTTGGTGGCACTATCGAAAAAATCTCATAACTAACAAAACGGAGACCAATCATGGAAAATATAATCGGCTCAACCCCCCACCTTGCTATTTACAGCTTTTTGTGATATAATTTGTTGAACAATAAAACACACAAGAGGACAGATTATGAAAAAGTTTATTTTACCCGTAATCGCCATTGCGGCGGCAGCAATCGTTGCAGTAATCATCGCAGTTACTGCAGGCAATAAAGAAGATGTATACCGTCTTATCAAAGTCAACAGCTATGAAGGTTCGGTATATATTCATCGTGAAGAAACAATGAATGCTTTTGAGGGGTTACAGCTTATTTCCGAGGACAGTGTTGAGGTAGGAGAAGCTTCCCTTTTAGAGCTTATTGCAGACAGCGACAAGCATATTGTAGCAGAAGAAAATACTAACTTTGTTATTCATTCCGTAGGAAATGAAAAAAGCGGCAATATCACCATTGACCTTTTATGCGGCAAATCGCTTTTTACTATTGAAAATAAGCTTCCTGACGGCTCGGAGTTTGTTGTGAATACTCCCAATGCTGCACTCAGCGTTAGAGGTACTGTTTTCCATGTCACCTATGACCCCGAAACGGAAATTACCACAGTTGAAGTCAAAGAGGGTGTTGTCGAGGTTGTTTCCGCCGAGGGCATGCAGATGATAGAGGCTGGCGGCTCATGCGTTATCGGAGATGAATCCACAGATAGCGAAAACAGCGTTTCCACAGGTGTAGTCGTGCCTGCGCCTATAATCGAGAGCATTGATACCGCCGAAAATGAAGAAGCTCCGCCTGTGATTTCATCAACAATAACTCTTGCAGAATTTGAAAGCACGTATATCGAGGAACATATACAGCTTACAAGCGAAAATATCCTTGATTATTTTGAAATAAATGAGGACGGCGACCTGTACTCCTTAGGTTTCAAAGAAGGCTACACCGTCTACAAGGATGGCTGCACCGTGAATTATAAAACAGCTTCCACCGAAGGCAGTATGTCATTCCCTTTTTTCGGCTCAATAGGTCCTTTAACAACTACCTTATCCGAAGCAGAGGAAATACTAAACAGCATTAACGAAGCGAGCGGAACGATTATAAAATACTCCGTTCCCGATAATATGTGGAACGAAAACAATATGATTTTTATTATTGACGATGAAGGCATTACACACCCCCTTGACAGATAACCCTAAACGGAGACCAATCATGGAAAACATAATCGGCTCAAAGGAGAATAAAAAATCAAAGCTTCTTATCATAATTTCAATAAGCATAATCCTCGGCATACTTTCAGGAATAATTTCACTATTCGGCTTTCCCGAAAGAATTGAAAATATGACGGAGGATATGCTCTATCAGAAGGCTGATATTGTCCCGAACAATATCAAGATAATTGCTATTGATGAGGAAACCTTAGCTGACCTCGGACCTTATTCCGACTGGAACAGGAGCTATTTCGCAGAGCTTATCGAAGCCCTTAACGCTGACCCTGAAAATACGCCTGCGGTGATAGGTATAGACGTTGTATTTTCAGGTACAAATAACAGCGATGACGATTTACACCTTGTAAATGTTGCTTCGGAATATGATAATATCGTTCTTGCTTCAACGCTGACAATTGATGATTATGTATATCGGAGCGAAAGCGGAGAATACGCTCTCGGCAGCTACGTTTCAACAGAGGGAAAGCCCTTTGATAAGCTTGCAGAGGTTGCGGAATACGGCTTTACTAACGCAATTTATGATAGCGACGGCTATGTGCGTAAGGCATATACTTATTTCAATTCAAAAAAAGATAATGTGACCTACAATTCATTCGCTTATGCTGTTTCAAAAAAGCTGGGTGTGACAGGCGACTACCCTTCAGTAATCGAATTTGCATATACAGGAAATGTGGGAGATTTTGAGAATGTTTCAATGTCTGATGTGCTTGACGGAACAGTTCCTGCGTCACATTTTGCTAACTCGATTGTGCTTATCGGCGCATATGAAGAGGGACTTATGGACTCTTACCGCACACCCATTGACTATTCAAGCGAAATGTACGGCGTTGAGCTTCAGGCAAATATCATCAACGCAATCCTGAATAACAGGATTATATATTCCGCAAAGCCTTTGTGGCAGTTTATTGCAGTAATGCTTATAGTGGGACTGCTTGCGTTTTTCTCACTTAACACAAAGCTGAGAAATGCGGTTATAATGTGCCTTGCGACAGCAATCGGCTACATAGCCTTTGTACTGATTCTGTTCAACATAATTTCTGTAAAAATTAATATTCTTGCTGTTCCCATAGGAGTTGTATTTGCGTTCCTGACAGCTGTGCTGTTCAGATATATTGATATGCAGAAAAAACAGCTTATTGAAACCCGTGGAATGTTATTCTCCATGGCAGAGGCAATGGCAGAAGCTATCGACGGCAGAACGCCATACAATGCAAGCCATACCAAGAATGTAGCAAAAAGATGTGTGGAAATGCTTGATTACATCAATCAACAGCACCGTGAAAAGAGAACAGAGCTTCATTTTTCCGAGGATGACAAACGTCAGCTTTATCTTGCGGCAATGCTTCACGACGTAGGTAAAATGGATACCCCATTAGAGGTAATGGACAAGCCCACAAAGCTCGGAGACAGAGAAAGGGAGCTCAGAAGCAGGCTTGAAATAATTTCTCTTCATATAAAGAATGACACACTCAGCGGAATTATCACTCAGGAAGAAGCGGACAGCCGACTTGCAAAAATACAGGAATTCCTCGATAAGCTGGGCGGTTTCAATTGTGGCAGACCGCTTAAAGATGATGAATGGGCGCTTATTGAAGAGATAGAGAACAGCGTTTACAGAGATTCTGACGGAAACGAAATCCCCTATCTTTCAGAAGAAGAAAGAGACGATTTACATATCAAGGCAGGTACTCTTTCCGATGCGGAACGTACAATTATGCAGAATCATGTTGTTTACACAGATAAGATTCTTTCGCATATGCAATTCGGCGAGAAATTCAAGGATGTCCGTAAAATGGCATCTAATCACCATGAACTGCTTAACGGCAAAGGGTATCCTAACGGAATAGACGGCGAAAAGCTGGACACCATGACAAGAATACTCACAATCATGGATATCTACGACGCACTTATCGCCGACGACAGACCTTACAAGAAGCCGAAGCCCAATGATATTGCTTTCAAAATTCTTGATGAAGAAGCAGAATACGGAAAAATTGACAAGGAGCTTTTGGTATTTGCTAAAGAGATATGGCTTAATAATGAATAAGGCTGGCAGAGTTCAGATAATTAATACTTAAGAGAAAATCCTATTACAAGGTGTAACTTTTGTAATAGGATTTTCATCATATATGCACTGCGATACCAAAGGTGTTATCAACAATAATGTGTTTTACTATAATTGTTTATATGTATGCGGAGCATCTCCTGATTTCTGATTACACCAATAGCAGTATTGATAGTTATGGTAAATAGTTCACTGCAATGACCATTTACTTCCGTATACTTTGATAATGATTTTATCTTCGGGCGTTACCGAATCGGAATATTATCCGAAACATAACCGAACTGTAATATTTCTTGTGCTTTTTTACTAATTCTCCCTATATAATTTGTACAAAGGTTTTTCGTGTTATATATAAGCATATATCTTGCAATCCTGACAAAATTATGGTATAATTTTTTATAAATTAGTTTCGTATTTTTCTAAAAAGGGGTTGGCAAGCCTATGTGCTTATGCTGTATTTCGACAAACAAGAAGACAGACAGGATAACTCTGTCCTTTTCGGTTTTTACAATACATATTAACGCTTTTAAAGTCTATTTCGATAGACTTTAAAAGCGTTTTATTTTATAGATATTACTTAACAGGAGGTATTTATGAAAACAAAACTTTTAAGGCTGCTTATAGTGATGACGATAAGCATAACGGCGCTTTTTGCGCTGGGATTGACGGCAAGTGCAGAAACTGTCGGAGCGTTTGAGGTAACAGGCGGCGCAAACGGTACGGATTACACCTACGCAGACGGCGTGCTGACTATAAAAACTGCGACGGCACTCACTATCAAAAACACAGACACGTCAACAACAACAGACACGATAGTTGTTGCAGACGGCGTTTCCGCAAACATCACCCTCAAAGGGGTAAATATTGATGTTTCGGGAAC
>CAZGRB010000090.1:0-8645 GCA_964527695.1 uncultured Ruminiclostridium sp. | reverse complement strand
GTACATTGTTTACAACAGGTTCTGTTGGTGCAGGTTTCGTTCCCGGTTTAATTGCTGTACTTGTAATGGTTGGTGTCGTTGTTGCTCTTATTATGAGAACAAACAAGCAGCTCAAGACTGAATATGCATTAGGATCAAAGGCTTAATCAATACTTTCAGGAGTAAAGTTTATGGATAATTTCATTGTTATTGCAATTGTTGCTGTAATTATTGCTTTGGTGATTATATATTTAGTGAAAGCCAGAAAAAACGGCATAAAATGTATCGGTTGTCCTGATGCCAAAATGTGCCGGAGTAAGACTGGCGGATGCGGAAGCTGTAATGGCGGCTGTCAGGGCTGTAATGGTTGCGGCATAAATAAAGATATGAAATAATCTATACATAAAATGAATCACGAACACGGCTGATTAATTTCAGCCGTGTTTTCATATATTGACATTCATATGAAAAATATAGTTTAAATATTGCAAAATCGTAACAATTGTGATATAATTAAATAGAATATACTGGTGTATAATGCTCATTTGAAAGGGATATGTGATTTATGAATATAAAAGTGGGGGATATGCTCCAGATGAAAAAACCTCACCCTTGCGGTTCTGATAAAATGATTGTTCTCAGAACGGGGGCAGATTTCAAATTGAAATGCGAAGGCTGCGGTCATGAATTTATGACGCCGCGTTCAAAATGTGAGAAAAAGATAAAAAAAGTGATTACAGCGACAGAATAAAGAAAAGGAACAGATAATATGCTTGATAAATTAAAGATTGCTGAAGAGCGATACGAGGAGATAAATGCAAAGCTTATGGAGCCTGACGTTGTGAATGACCAGTCGCAATATAAAAGCCTTATGAAGGAGTATAAAATGCTTACTCCTCTTGTGGAGAAGTTCCGTGAATATAAAAAGGCGGTTTCTGATTTTGACGAGGCAAAGGAAATGCTTGACGAGGGCGGTCTGGATAAGGAATTCAAGTCAATGGTTCAGCTTCAGTTTGAAGAGAATAAAGCGCTGATTGAACAGTTTACTGAAGACCTGAAAATTATGCTTCTTCCCAGAGACCCCGATGATGACAGAAACGTTATAATTGAAATACGAGGCGGCGCTGGCGGAGAAGAGGCGGCCTTGTTCGCCAACTCTCTGTTCAGAATGTATACAATGTATGCACAGCTTAAAGGCTGGAAAATGGAGATTGTCAACGCAAATCCCACTGAACTCGGCGGGTATAAGGAAATAAGCTTCTCTATCGAAGGTGAAGGCGCTTATGCCAAACTGAAATATGAAAGCGGTGTTCACCGTGTTCAGCGTGTTCCCGAAACTGAGACTCAGGGCAGAATCCATACATCAACGATTACTGTCGCAGTTCTTCCCGAGGTCGAGGAAGTCGATGTTGAAATCAATCCTGCTGACCTTGAATTCCAGACTTTTCGTTCCAGTGGTGCAGGCGGTCAGCATATCAACAAGACTGAGTCTGCGATCCGCATTATTCACCATCCCACGGGCGTTATTGTTGAATGTCAGGAGGAACGAAGTCAACACAAAAACAAGGACAAGGCGATGAAAATGCTTTATTCAAAGCTTTACGAAGCCAAGCTGAATGAGCAGACAAGTAAGATTGCTGCAGAAAGAAAGATTCAGGTAGGTACGGGTGACCGTTCCGAAAGAATCAGAACATACAATTATCCTCAGAGTCGTGTTACAGATCACAGAATCGGACTTACATTATATAAGCTTGAGCAGATGCTCAACGGTGATTGTGATGAGGTTTTTGATGCTCTTGCTATCGCTGACAGAGCGGCTAAACTTGCAGGTTCGGAGGCAACATAATGGAAACATTACTTGTTAAAGCTTCAGAAGAACAACTGGAAGCAGCTTCAGAGCTTCTGAAAAAAAGCGAGGTTGTTGCTGTCCCCACCGAAACGGTATACGGACTTGCCGCAAATGCTTTTGAAACTGATGCTGTGAGCAAAATATTTACTGCTAAAGGCAGACCTCAGGATAATCCTCTTATTCTTCACATCGGAAATCTTGATATGCTCTACAGCATTACAGATGAGGTTTCTGAGCTAGCTTTACAGCTGGCTGAGGATTTTTGGCCCGGTCCTCTTACCATGATTTTTCCACGCAGAAACAATGTCCCGAAAGAAACCTGCGGAGGACTTGATACAGCCGCTGTAAGAATGCCTGATAATGATTTTACACGCAGGCTTATTGAAAAATGCGGTTTTCCGCTTGCGGCGCCTTCTGCCAATACGTCGGGACTTCCCAGTCCCACTTCAGCAAATCATGTGTTTTCCGATATGAACGGGAAAATTCCGCTTATCGTTGACGGCGGTGAATGCTCCTGCGGTGTTGAAAGCACAGTTATATGTTTTGACAGCGAAAGAATAAGAGTATTGCGCCCAGGTGCCGTCACACCTGAAATGCTGCGTGAATACGCCGAGGTAATTGTTGATAACGGTGTACTGAAGCAGTTATCTCCTGATGAAAAGATTTTATCTCCTGGCATGAAGTACAAGCATTATTCTCCCAGAGCTGAAGTGTTCATTCTCGACGGCACAGATGAACAGATATTTAATTTCATAGAAAACAAGGTTGATAAATCGGCATTAACCGCAGTGCTTTGTGACGGAATTGAATTTCCTGATTATATTACCGTTCTTCCGTATGGTGCAACATCCGAGGAGCAGGCGGAAAATTTATTTTCAAGTCTAAGAAAAGCTGATGAAATCGGCTGCAGAGTGGTATATGTAAGAATTCCTGATACGAATGGAATCGGTCTTGCCGTTTATAACAGGCTATTACGTGCGGCAGGTTTCAGGGTTATTGACTTATAACGAGAGGAGCTTTGTAGTGTTTACTGATAATGACGTGTGTATTATAGGACTTACAGGAATGTCAGGCGCAGGAAAGACTACTGCTTGCGAAGCTTTTTCTGAATGCGGCGTTGATATAATAAATTGCGATATAGTTGCACGTATTGTAGTTGAGAAGGGTAAGCCTGCACTTTCGGAGCTTTCAGCTCGTTTCGGAGATGATATTATACTGCCCGACGGAACTCTTGACCGAAGAAAAATAGGTAATCTGATTTTTTCGGATGAGAAGGCAAGAATTGTATTCAATGAAATAATATATCCTTATATTTCGTATGAAATGATAATGAATGCTGTAAAATATATAAAAGGCGGTTCGGAATATGTGCTTCTTGATGCGCCGACTCTTTTTGAAAGCGGAACTGACAGCTTGTGCGATGTGATTGTCAGTGTTGTTGCGCTGCACGAGGACAGTGTCAGCAGGATAATGCTTCGTGATAACCTCAGCAGAGAAGAAGCCGAAAATCGTTTGTCGTCCCAGTTTTCAGCTGATTTTTACAGTGAAAAGTCTGATTTCTGCGTTTTGAACAATGGAACAAAGGAAGAACTGAAGGAAAAGATAAAAAGGATATTCTGTTCAGTTGGAGAAGATAATGAGAAAAAATAAAACAAAACCAACTTTTATAATTGCATCAGTTATTCTGCTCCTGCTTGTTGCTGTTGCAATAATTATGGGTTACAGAGCAGCTGAGCAATGTGAATATGAGTATCGCCTCGCTGCTCACCCGAAGAAATACTCAGAATTTGTATCAAAATATGCAGTGGAATACGAGATGGATGAAGACCTTATATATGCTGTAATAAAAACCGAAAGCGATTTTGACTGTGAGGCAGTTTCAAATGTCGGTGCACGGGGTCTTATGCAGATTATGGAAGAGACATTTGACTGGATAAAGTTCCGTCTTGATGATGATGAATCCGTATATGACGATATGTTTGATCCTGAGACTAATATCCGTTACGGCGCTTATCTTATGGATTATCTGCTTGAGAAGTTCGGCGATAAGGATACAGCGGTTGCGGCATATCACTCGGGTGCAGGCTGCGTAAGCTCATGGCTTGAAGATAAAGAATATTCAGCGGACGGCAAGCGGCTTGACAATATACCGAGCAGCACAGCTGCCCACTATGTAAATAAAATAAACAATGCTCTCAGCAATTATAAAGAGCTTTATAATAATGAAAGGAACTGATAAAAATGGAACAGAAAACAACAGCAAAGGAATTAAAGGAAAAGCTTTTCTTAAAGCGTAAGAATACCTATGCGGAGATGACGGATGAAGAAATCTGCAAGGCAGATGAATTCTGCGAAGGCTATAAGGCATTTCTTGATGCAGGCAAAACAGAGCGTGAAGCTTGTGCCGAAGCCGTAAGAATTGCAGAAAGCAACGGATTTAAGCCTTTTCGCAAAGGTACACGCTACAACGCAGGTGACCGCATATATCTCAACAATCGCGGCAAGTCCGTTATTCTTGCAGTAATCGGCAGTCAGTCTATTGAAAACGGCGTTAATATTGTTGCGGCACATATAGACTCACCCCGTCTTGATTTAAAGCAGAATCCTCTTTATGAAAGCGAAGAACTGGGATATTTCAAGACCCACTATTACGGTGGTATCAAGAAGTATCAGTGGCCTGCGCTTCCTCTTGCGCTTCACGGTGTTATCTATAAGGCTGACGGCGAAGCTGTAACAGTAAAAATCGGTGAAGAGGAAAACGACCCTGTATTTGTTGTAACTGACCTTCTTCCTCATCTTGCAGATGAGCAGTATAAGCGCCCTGCCAATAGGCTTATCAAGGGCGAAGAACTCAATATTCTCATCGGTTCAAGACCTTTCAAGGATGATGAAAAGAGCGAGAATGTAAAGCTTAACATTCTTTGTATTCTCAATGAAAAATACGGAATTACTGAAGAAGATTTTATTTCTGCAGAGCTTGAATGTGTTCCTGCATTCAAGGCAAAAGACATTGGTTTTGACAGAAGCATGATTGGCGCATACGGTCAGGATGACAGAGTTTGTGCATATCCTGCACTTATGGCCGCTGTTGATACAGAGGGAATTCCTTCAAAGACATCCGTTACAATCCTTACTGATAAGGAAGAAATCGGCAGCGAGGGCAATACAGGCCTCCGTTCCGCTTATCTTAAGTATTTTATTTACGACCTTGCAGAAGCTTGCGGTGTTGCAGGACATACAGTTCTTTCCAATTCCAGGTGTCTTTCCGCTGACGTTAATGCAGGTTACGACCCCACATTCCCTGAACCTTTTGAAAAGATGAATGCGGCATTCCTCAATAAGGGCGTTGTTGCTACAAAGTACACTGGCTCACGCGGCAAGTCAGGCACAAGTGACGCTTCTGCGGAATATGTTTCTGAAATCAGAAACCTTTTCAACGAAAATGGTGTAATCTGGCAGACGGGTGAACTTGGCAAGGTCGATTTCGGCGGCGGCGGAACTGTTGCAATGTATATTGCAAACCTTGATATTGATACAATTGATATCGGTGTTCCCGTGCTTTCTATGCACGCACCTTATGAGATTACCGCAAAGAATGATGTCTATATGGCATATAAGGCATTCAGTGTATTTATTAAGTAATTTGTTATCATAAACCCTGTGTCCGACATATAATGTAGGACACGGGGTGATGTGATATGCCAATAAAAAAAGAAAATAATTCAGCACGCAGAATAATAGGAAAATTATCTATATTTATCGGTGCGGTCATTATAGTAGTTACTATAATATTCGACTTATGGTTCCGACCTGTTGTTGAGCGTATGTTTGAATATCGCTGCAAGCTTATTGCCGACAGAGCGGTAAGCCGTGCGATAACTGAACATCTGAATACAACAGATGAAGATTACTCGGATATTGTAAGTTTTGTTTATGATTCCGATGGAAGTATCGGTGCATTACGCACCAATCCTCCTAAAATAAACACAATGAAGGCGGCAGTAATGGAAAGGGTAAATGCTGAGCTTTCGTCAATAGAATCTGAAAAGGTAGGCATTACTATCGGTACATTATCAGGTGTCAGCTATCTTTATGGTATGGGGAACGAGATAATGTTTACTGTAAAGCCTGTCGGTGTTGCACGTTCCAGACTGTACAGTGAATTTCAAAGTTCAGGAATAAACCAGACAATGCACAGCGTTATTCTTGAAATCGACACAGAAGTTTCGCCCTTGATTCCGGGAGTAAGTGAGACCTTTCTTGTGACAACCGAATTTATTATTGCGCAGACAGTTATATTGGGAGAAGTGCCTGACAGCTTTTCCAATATAGTACTTGATGAAGAACATTACAGCGAGCTCGCTGATTTTGATATAAGCTGAAAACGAAAGGAAATCCTAATGAACAGGGAAGAAGCAAAAAATAGATTGTATAGTCTTTATGATATAGTTGAGGAACATAATAAGAATTACTATGTCTATGACAATCCGACTATTGAAGATTCTGAGTATGACGCTCTTATGCGTGAAGTTAAAGCGCTTGAAGAAGAGTACCCCTACCTTGTAAAGGCAAATTCGCCTACAAGGCGAGTGGGCGGTTATGCTCTTACTACATTTGAAAAGGTGGTTCATACTGTTCAGATGGGGTCACTCCAGGATGTTTTCAGTGAGGAAGAGTTATTTTCGTTTAACAGCCGTGTAAGACAGGAGGTTTCTCCTGTATATGCGGTTGAGCCGAAAATCGACGGTTTATCTGTTTCTCTTGAATACAGGAACGGTGATTTTGTCCGTGGTTCAACACGTGGCGATGGATTTGTAGGTGAAGATATAACTGAAAATCTTAAAACCATACGTTCGGTTCCCATGAAGCTTACTGAAGCGTTGCCGTTTATTGAAGTTCGTGGAGAAGTTTATATGCCTCGTAAAAGCTTTGCAGCCCTTGTAGCTGAACAGGAAGAAAACGGAGAAAAGGTTGCAAAGAATCCGAGAAATGCCGCAGCAGGTTCCCTGCGCCAAAAGGACAGTGCAGTCACAGCGAAGCGTGCGCTTGATATTTTTATATTCAACATTCAGCAGATTGAGGGAAAGGAACTCAGTTCTCATCATGAATCTCTTGAATATCTTAAAAAATTAGGCTTCAAGGTTGTTGATGACCGTCTGTATGATACAATAGACGGTGCAGTCAGCCGCATACGTGAAATAGGCAAAGAAAAAAAGGACTATGCTTATGATACCGATGGCGCTGTAATTAAAATTGATGATTTTTCACAGCGTGATATTCTCGGCTCAACCTCAAAGGTTCCGAAATGGGCGGTAGCTTTTAAGTACCCTCCCGAAGAAAAGGAAACAAAGTTGCTTGAAATTGAAATAAATGTAGGTCGAACCGGTGCGCTTACCCCTGTAGCAATCTTTGAGCCTGTTATTCTTGCAGGAACAACTGTTTCACGAGCTTCGCTTCACAATCAGGATATTATTTTACAACTCGATATCCGCCTTGGCGATACAATCATTGTACGAAAAGCAGGTGAGATTATCCCTGAGGTTGTAAAGGTTGCAAAACATGAAGAGCACAGCATACCGTATATCATTCCTGATATATGTCCTGTATGTGGACACAGGGCAGAGAAGTCAGGAGAAGAGGCAGCTGTGCGGTGCGTAAATCCGAACTGCCGTGCTCAGCTGCTCAGAAATATAATACATTTTGCTTCACGTGATGCTATGAACATTGATGGTTTAGGCGAAGCTATTGTTGAACAGCTTTCAGAAAACGGACTTATAGAAAATTCTGCTGATTTATATAAGCTTACGTATGAAGAACTCCTTACTCTTCCGAATTTCAAGGAAAAATCTGCTTCCAATATTATCAATGCAATAGAGGATTCAAAGAAAAACGAAGCGGACAGACTTCTTTTCGGACTTGGAATAAAGGGAATCGGAAGAAGAAGCGCTGAACTTCTTTGCAGACGCTTTGGAAGCATTGATGAAATAATGAAGGCGTCAGCAGAAGATATTACTGAAATTGACAGCTTCGGTGACATTCTTGCAGAAAATGTTTATAATGCTTTCAGAGATGAAGAAATGATAAAGCTTGTAAACAGGTTCAGAGAATACGGACTTAATATGTCATACAGTGATACCGCCAAAGGGGATACATTCAAGGGACTTACTTTTGTCCTTACAGGAACGCTTCCGACGCTGAAACGGGAGCAGGCAAAAGAAATGATTGAATCTCTCGGCGGAAAATGCTCAGGTTCAGTTTCCAAGAAAACTCATTATGTTGTTGCCGGTGAAGCGGCAGGAAGCAAGCTTACAAAGGCAGAAGAACTCGGAATAAAGATTATAAGCGAAGAAGAACTTTTAGCCATGATAGAAGGATAAGTATGGACGTTCATATTTATAAGGTGCTATGAAAAAGATTATTGTTTTAATTGTTGTTGCAGCAATAGGTGCTGCAAGTCTTGTAGGAATTGAATATTTCGGTGATTATCAGAAGGAACTTTCTCAATCTTTTATAGAAGAAGCTTCTGATGTTGCGGATGATATCTTTTTGGTTTCGTTCTCAAAGACAAAATCGTTTTACAGTGAAGATATAGAAGTTGCGCTCAGTGCCAACAGGGATGACGCTGTAATTTATTATACAACAGACGGAAATGACCCTACGGAAAATTCAAAAAAATATACCGAACCGATAAAAATATCTTCTCGTTCCAAGGTTACAGCTACTACAATAAAGGCAATAGCTGTAACGAATAGCGAAACATCGGATATTTGCCATAAAAGCTATATCACTGGCAAAAATGTAACAGAACGTTTCAGCG
>CAZGRB010000089.1:0-8659 GCA_964527695.1 uncultured Ruminiclostridium sp. | reverse complement strand
GGATTGAAAAGTACAAGCTTCGCAGACTCTTCTCTGGCATACTTAGGCGCAATCCCATGGAACCTTGTAAATGCTTTTGTAAAACTCTCTGGTGTTTCATAGCCATACTTCAGCGCAATGTCTGTTATTTTAGTGTCAGTTTCTACAATCTCTATACCTGCTAAAGACAACCTACGGTTGCGAATATAAGTATTGGCAGTCATCCCTGTAAGAAAACTAAATGCCCTATGAAACTCATAGTTCGAAGTGTGTATATGCTTCGCTACATCTTCATAGTTAATTTCCTCCATAAGATGTTCTTCCATATAAGTAATTGCCTGTTGCATTGCTGCTATCCACTCCATACTTTATTCCTCCTGTTGAAACCTATTATATCAGCAATTTGAGATAATTGCATTTCCCAGCTTGCGAAGATTTGTCAGGTTGTAAAATTCTTATTTATCGTTGAGTTGATTATACCGCTCTTATTGTTCAAAGTCAACAAAAATCCGCTTCCGATTGCATCGGAAGCGGTATTCTTTTAGTTCATATATTCTCCGCTGTACTCGAGGAGAGTTACGTTTGCTACGCCGTTTATTTCCTGGAAGCGGGAAACGGAGGAGGTGTCGTTGTGTTTTACCTTTACTTCGATTGTAAGCTCGGTCATTTCGCCGTTTACGGTCTTGTTCTTCAAGCGGTACTTCATTGCGCCGAGAACTGCCTTCACGTTGCTTTCAGCTTCGCTGTTGTAGCGGACGATAAGGAGATAGTTCTTCTTTTCCTTTTTGAGGAGGCTGAAAACTA
The DNA here is from genome assembly GCA_964527695.1 of uncultured Ruminiclostridium sp. Lineage (GTDB taxonomy): Bacteria > Bacillota > Clostridia > Oscillospirales > Ruminococcaceae > Ruminiclostridium_E. The sequence continues at coordinate 7,876 of CAZGRB010000089.1, read as the reverse complement.
TGTAGATTATTGCGATTAAAACAGTACCGAAAACTGCAACAAAGTAGAGACCTGCACCTGCTGTAAGACCTGAGGCAATCGCCCAGAACAGGAAGCCTATATCAAGAGGGTCTTTTATCGCCGTGCGGAAACGTACAATTGACAGCGCACCCACCATACCGAGGGAGAGAACAACATTAGAGCTTATTGTCATAATGATAAATGCGGTAATTGCCGTAATCATTACAAGCAGAACATTGAAATTATCGCTGTATACAATTCCACGGTAGCAGAAACGGTATACAAGATAAATCACGATTCCGCAGACAAGGGCAGAAACCATTGCCGCTATCATAGCAGAGGGAGAAAGCTCTGTAAAGTTCAGATTGTCGCTGAAGAGCTGAATTGTATCGTCAATAATGCTTAAATTTTTCATTTTTTATTCCTTTTCTGTCAGTGGATTACATTCCATGCATTGCCTGAGCCTTATCCTTACAGAGTATGAATTTTGAAACAGATTCCTGCATAAGAGGAAGTCCCGAAAGCAGCTCCTTTACATATGACGGCAGAAAGCTGTCATATTTTACCTCAAGCACCGCTTCGCCTGTTTCAAAAACAGGATAATAAAGTGCATTTTTATCAAACATATCGAAAGTATTATAACAGACTGAAAGCCTGCTGTCAAGGGTTATACGCACATTTCCCGCCTGACAGATATACGGCTCTCTCATATAGTCAACAATCACTGAAGGCTTAAGCCCCGAAGCACATACGGAGGTGTAGAAATCATCCGCCGAGGTACAGGAAAATCTATCCTCGCTCATAAAGCCGTAATCGCTGTTTAAAATCGACTTGTACTCGGCGTATGTAAGCCATGAATTTTTCTTGTAGCCCACGTTGTCGTCCTTGATTTTTTCTTCAAGACGGATTTTTTCAGGGTTCAGATTATATGTCCTTATTCTGAATTTCTTGCGGTTCATTGCACCGTTCAGCTTATCACGCCATGCTGTGCCATAGATATTGTCAAAATAAAGGCTTGTAACACGGTAAATGCCGTTTTCGGTATTGATATCCTTCTGTAAAACTGCATCAAGCCTGCCTTTCAGGATAGCGTACATACCGCTGTTTATCTTGTATTTCAGTTCGTGTCGGTACTGCATACAAATCCTTTCCCGCCTGTTACCGCATTGATTATTGCGGAAGCGTTCTCCTCTATGCTTCCCGACAGACAGTCTATATGCAGGTCGGCATATTTTTCGTAATAGGGACTGCGTTCGTTGAAAATGTCCTCCACGGTCATTCCCTTCGCTGCGGCAATGCCTCTTGTCTTTATATTTTTAAGTCTCTTTACAAGCTCATCGCAGGGTACTTCAAGATAAACGCAGATGCCGCTCTTTTTCAGATGCTCCATGCCCTTTTCGCAGAAAACCGCACTGCCCCCTGTGGCAATAACGGTGTTTTCCTTTGCCGTAACCGAAAGAAGAGCCTGCTCTTCAAACTGCCTGAAGCGTTCGGGACCGAAGCGGTCAAGCAGAGGCTGAAGCTTGTCCTTCTGCTGAATCTGTATAATAAGGTCGGTATCAATAAAATCCATACCGAGAGTTTTTGCCAGTATTACCCCCACTGTGCTTTTACCGCAGCCGGGCATACCCGTTAAGATAATATTTTCCATAGTTGTTAAAGTGAATAGTGAGTGTTTATAACGTATTGGCAGTCAACCTTCGTTGTAACCACACCGTTAATCAGAGTTTGAAATCAGTAAATTGTTGAAAAAGGCGTGAACCGCCCGAGGCGGCTCGCCTCAGTACCAGGTGGGTACAAGTCCGCCGAAATTGTCGTATTCTCTTGCAGTGCGCTCCGCATAGGCTACTGCCTCATCTATTGCATGACGGCTTATGGGGTATGCCTCGCACACGGAAATAATAATTTCTGCAGCGGTATAGAAGCCCATAAGCGGGAAGAAATCACGGGGAATACTTCCTCCGAAATAACCGTTTATCTGCCCTCTTGCAAAAGCAGTGCTGCAGGAACGTCGGATACATTGGAAATCCATATACGGGTCGCCCCAGCACCAGCGGTCAAAGTCTATTACCCCGTATTCGCCGTTGCGGTCAAAAACAAGATTGCCTGAACGGAAATCGCCGTGGAGAGCCGTCTGAGGACGATCTTTAAGCAAGTGGCGGTTATTGTTGAGAAATGCAACTGTTTCCTCGCTGCCTCTGAAGGTGATACGTGTCTGCGCAAAACGCTCCAGAATCGTATCAAGACGTGGGTTGTAGAACTCGTCCCATGGGAGAATATCTGCAGGAGCGGTTACTCCGTGTATTGTCTTTAACAGTCTGCCTGCTTTTTCACCGAATTTCACCTGTTCGGGAGTGTGAGCGTTGAGAATTTTTCTGTCTGCGTCAACTCCCTCAACCCACGTATATATGGTGTAGGCAAGCTTATCCGAGTTGCAGGCGGCAACCTCAACGGGAATATTCATATTAAGTGCCAGCTTTTCGTGAATGAAGCCTGCAAATTTTGCGCTTTCGCAGTGTCTTTTGTAATTCTTGCTGGAGCTTGTCCTGAGAATGAACTGAATGCCGTTGTTGCGGATTATGTGATATTTGTTTTCGCCTGAGCGCCCCAGCTCAATAGGCGTTATTTCAAGCCAGTTGGGATAATCGGCTATATCCTGTAATTCTTCGTACATATCCTTCGCCTCTTAAAAAATTCTGTATTTCTGTTCTTTTACAAGCTGCACAAAATGCTGTTCCGAGATGACCCTTTCGTCGAAATCAACCCCGTTGAGCTTTTCCTGTGCGGCGGAGTGGTTGTCGCTTCCCGCAAACGGCATAAGTCCGTAGCTTTCGGCATAAAGTCTTGCCATATTGTTTTCAAAATCAGTGCGGCAGGAGTTTATAATTTCGCAGGCGTCGCATTTTCTTGGCAAAAGACGTATCATAGCTATATAATCCGCCTCACGGAAGGGATGAGCGTGAACGATAATACCGCCCTGCTCCCGTACAAAATCACAGTAACTGTTTACATCCATATCCATAACCACAGGATGCTTTAAAAGCCACTGCTTGTCCAGACCATAGGTCAGCAGGTCTGTGCCGTGATAGGAATATTCCCAGCCGAAAAAAACATCAAGCCCGATTTTTTCCCCCTGCTCCTTTGCATTTTCATAGCCGAGACAGAAGCGGTTTACCTTTTCCTCCCACGAAAGCTCGTGGGGGATAGCTGTATTTCCGTTGAAGAAGTGGTCGGTAACAACTATACCTGTAAAACCACGGCTTTTGTAGAACATTGCCTGTGACGCACCGCTTGCAGAAGCGCAGGCGCTTCCTTCGCAGGTGTGAACGTGAGTTTCGTATCTGTACATTTTGTTTTTCCTTTGATTTTAATTTTCTACTGCGGCGGCAATATAATTTTCCGCTGCAATTACCTTTCCGTCCTTTATTGCAACACGGGGAACTCGTGCGCCTACGGCACACAGAAGCTCATATCCGATGGTATCAATTCTGTCAGCTATGGAATCAACGGTGATTTCGGAAATAGTGTCGGAGTAAAGAACCGCCGTGTCGCCTGTCCTGACCCCTGCACCCGTAACATCCGCCATCATCTGGTCCATACATACCCTGCCCAGAATAGGACAGCGTTTTCCGTTTATGTATACAGCGCCTGTGCCTGAAAGCCGTCTCGAATATCCGTCAGCATAACCGACTGGGATTACGGCAATTTCCGTTTCCTTATCCGTCACATAGGTTCTTCCGTAACCGACGCTTCGTCCTGCAGGAATTGTCTTTACCTGACAGACCTGTGATTTAAGGGTCATTACGGGCGTCAGGGGGAAGGGTAGCTTTTCGGCAGTACTGGGCATACAGCCGTAGGTTATAATACCGCTTCGTACGATTTCACCCTTGAAATCGGGGTGATAGAGTATTCCTCCGCTGTTCTGTGAGTAAACGGGGATATTTTTTTCTTCTGCCGCAGCGGCAATTCTGCGGAGCGCCTTTTCCTGCTCCTCAGTAAATGCCGCATCGTCGGTATCAAGGCTGTCGGAACAGGCAAAATGGGTATATATTCCCTCAACAGAAAGGGAGGGCATTGCCATAATTTCTGCGGTTTCCTCTACAGTTTCAATGCCGATACGGCTCATACCTGTATCAGCCTTTATGTGAACTCTTACAGTTTTATCGTTTTTAACCGCCCAATCGGACAGTTCACGGGCAAATTCCATATCACCCACGGTCTGAATAAGATTCAGGTCGGTGATATACCCGAACCATTCTGCTTCGCAGCCGCCGAAAACAAGAATATCCGCTTCGGGAAGAAGCTCTCTCAGCTCTCTTGCCTCGCCGATATTGGAAACACTGAATCGGGTTATGCCCAGTCTGTAAAGCTCAGGCGCAATCAGTCCCACGCCGTGACCATAGGCATTGGCTTTCACCACTGCCATAATTTTCTTGTTTCCTGTATATTCTTCTATATTTCTGACATTCTGTCCCAGAGCGTCAAGGTTTATTTCCGCCCAGACACGGTGAAGAAGCTTTTTCATAAGCTTTAAACGCCTCATTTATGTAAATTTTGAACCGAAATGCAGGTTAAATTTAAAAATCCTGTTGTTTTTTTCGGAAAACTGTGTTATTATATTAATATTATGTAATCGGTAAACGAATACACATTAATATTATATATCATTTAAAAATAAATTTCAACTGTTTTTCAAAATAAAATATCGACAAATAAAAACAAAACGAAAGGTTAAGAGAATGAAGATAAAAAGAAAAAGTAACTGGTATATCTACGTTATTACGCTTATTATTTCTTTCGTGCTGCTGGGCTTCTTCGTAAGCAGTATATGGGACTCACTTTTCCCGACTGAAAAGGACGCTGAAAATGCTTACAGCGTAAATGACGCAGACTTCCGCCCCAGTGCCGATATAAAGATGAATTTCCTTGTGATGCTTGCGGAAATGAAGGCGGGTACACCCGACTACTATATGCTTGCAAGCTATACTCCCAGAAGCGAGTCGGTTGTATTCATACCGCTTCCCGAAAACACACGTGTAAGCTATAAGGGAAACACGGGAAGCCTTTACGAAATGTATAGCAACTTAGGCGCTGAAGCGGTAGTGGGCGGTATAAAGGAAACCCTTGATTTTGAATGCTCAAATTATATCAAATTCGACAGACTGTCGCTTATTGACTTTGTAGACCTTACAGGTAATGTTTATGTGAATATTCCTGTCGATATCACCGAAACACGAATTGAATCCTATCTGGAAACCGAAATAATCGAAGTTGACGGAGAGGAACAGGAGATTACAAAGACAGTTAAAAAAGAAGTAAAGGATATAATTTTCCCGTCAGGCGCACAGTACTTTGACGGCGAAACCCTTTACAGCTACATCACCTACGATTTCGGCAAGGGTGTTGACTATACAATGGCGGTTCAGGGTGCAGCGGCAATGAATATGATAAACCACAATTTCCGTGACCTTTCCTCCACAGAGCTTCAGGGCTATGCCGAGAAAATCATCAACAGCACAGAAACGAACTTTATGTTCAGCGACTATGTTGAATATCAGCCTGTGCTCCAGTATACTACCGAAAACAGCATCAATCCCTGTGAGTACTACATCCCCTACGGTGAAAGCGACGGCGGATATTTCGTACTCAATTCAAACTGCATACAGACTATAAAGGACAGATGCGGTATTGCGGACGAGGAAGAGGATAAGTAATTATTTTATCGTTGACATTTCGGAAAAGATATGTTATAATGAGGTAAATACTACGGCGTAAGCCTGAATAAATGAAAGGAACTGATTACTATGAAGCACATTCAGACAGTAAACAAGGCTAACTTAAAGGAAACAGCTGCTAAGGGCGGCTGCGGCAAGTGCCAGACATCCTGCCAGTCCGCTTGCAAGACATCCTGCACAATCGCTAACCAGCAGTGCGAAGCTTCCAAGTAAGCTGATTTAACAAAAAGAAGGGCGGCAAGAGCTTGCCGCCTTTTTGTTGTCAATAAAAACGGAGATACATAAAATGAACAGTTCAATACATAGATTCAAGCAGGGCGATATGTATATCGTTCTCGATGTAAACAGCGGCGGCGTACACGTTGTCGATAAAATGGTTTACGATATGCTGGGAATTCTGAATCCCCCTCTTTCAGCGGAAATGCCTGCTGAATTAACAAAAATTCTTACAGATTATGACGAGGCTGAGCTTCGTGAGTGCTATGAGGAAATCTACTCCCTCTACTGCGACAAGATTCTTTTCAGCACCGACGAATACCGCCAGTATGCGGAAATGTCCATCAAGGCACCTATCAAGGCTATGTGCCTGCACGTTTCCCATGACTGCAATCTGCGCTGCAAGTACTGCTTCGCGGAAACAGGCGATTTCGGCACAGGCAGAAAGATTATGACTCCTGAAACAGGACGTAAGGCTATCGATTTCCTTATTGAAAAGAGTGCAGGCAGACAGAATCTTGAGCTTGACTTCTTCGGCGGCGAGCCTCTTATGGCGTGGGATACGGTAAAGGCTACCGTTGACTATGCAAGAAGCGTTGAAAAGCAGCACGGAAAGAATTTCCGCTTTACAATCACCACAAACGGTATGCTGCTTGACGATGAGAAGATTGAATACATCAACCGCGAGATGTCCAACTGCGTTCTTTCCCTTGACGGACGCAAGGAGGTAAACGACAATATCCGTATCACTCCCAACAACAAGGGCTGCTACGATATTATCATGCCTAAGTACAAGAAGCTTGTGGAAAGCAGAACACAAGCAGGCAGAACCGACTATTATGTCCGTGGTACTTTCACAAAGTTCAACCTTGATTTCGTGGAGGACGTGCTTCATATTGCAGGAGAGGGCTTTGACCAGCTTTCAGTTGAGCCTGTAACAGCTCCTGAGGAAATGGATTACGCAATTACCGAAAAGGATTTACCCGTAATCTACAAGGGATATGACAGACTTTATGACATTATGGCTGAATCAGTTGAAAAGACAGGCAAAAAGCCCTTCAATTTCTTCCATTATATGATTGATTTGCAGCAGGGGCCCTGCGCTATCAAGCGTCTTCGCGGCTGCGGCTGCGGCAACGAGTATGTTGCGGTAACTCCCGACGGAGATATTTATCCCTGTCATCAGTTCGTGGGCATTGACGAATGGAAAATGGGCACTATCTACGACGGCAAGGTAAACGAAGAAATTGCCAACTACTTTGCAAAGACCCATATTTACAGCAAGGAAGGCTGTTCTGAATGCTGGGCGCGCTTCTACTGCTCAGGCGGCTGTAACGCAACCTCTTTCATTTATGACGGCGACGTAAGAAAGCCCAACAAGCTTCAGTGCGAGCTTATGAAAAAGCGTATCGAGTGCGGTATTGCTCTGGGTGTTAAGATGAGAGACGGAAAAATTGAATAAGTAAAGAGATACAGAGCCGCTTCTGATATTAATATCAAAAGCGGCTCTGCGTTGCTTACGGCGTTGACTTTTTATGATGTATTTGTTATAATCAGTTTGATAAATAAGAATTTAAAGGAGTTGTTTATGCTAGATATTAACAGGTCAATAGAAGAATTAGAGAATGATTATTGGAGCGAACCTGCATTTGATACCTACGTTATAACAACTTGTCATAACGCAAGACGAAAATCTATAAAATATTTATCAAATGAGGAAATCAGATGTTTAATAGGTCAAAAAATAGGTTTGAGATTTCTCTTGCCAATAGCAGTAGACATTTTGAAAAATGAACCATTTATTGATGTTACATATTTTGAGGGCGATTTACTTCTCACATTGCTTAGGTTGAATATAAGTGATTGGGAGTATAACCAAAATGAATTAAAGCTATTTAATATATTAATCCAAGATAACCGCTTAC